>CAJXPD010000471.1 GCA_913057785.1 uncultured Lewinella sp.
CATGATCGCATACGCTTTGTTATAGGCCATACCTAATGGTAGATGATTACTCTTTTGACTTTCTTAGTTAAGGAATCTTTTTCAAAACTGCTTTGCACTAACCAATTTCCTTGCTTATCATATTCATAGTCTATTCTCTTTCTAGACTCAATAAGTTTACCAGTACTATCCTGCCAGACCCTTACTTCTTGAATGACATCACCAAATCGATTGTAGTTCTCTCGATAATCATCCATTAGAGAATATCCAAAACTCTTAGTTCGAGAAAAGCTTGTGAAATTCTCTGAATAATCATATTTCTTGATTCTCTTTACCCTAAAAGATTCACCATCAAGTTCATCCATAGCAATTAACGTTCCTGAATCGTCGTAATATTTCCTTCCAACCACAATGATGTTTCCTTCTGAATCATAATCTGTTCTTGCAATTTCATTCCCAAATGTATCATATTCGTATATGGTGGATGAGTATACATCTCCATGAAAGTAATATTCCTCCAACTTTTCATAATCTCCCTTGGCAGTCACCTTAAATCTTCCTTTTGGATCTACTAATAATTGATTGCCTTTGCTATCATACATTTCAAGACTATCAAAATACGGCTTTGGTACACTGTCAATCCTCTCTATAAATGTAGTATCTGATCTATAAGAAATCTTGAAATTCTCTTCTCCGCTATAATTCTCATTCCTTCGATTCAATCGTATGACTTTTCCTGATCTATCATAAGTTATTGTTACTTCTTTGTCTAGATTCCCGCTATAATCAAATCTTTCATGTCCTATTAGATGACCAAATCTATCATATTGATTCTCTTCGTATTGTGCTCGTTCCTTATCATTGATTCTATCATACCAGATCTTTGATAATAAATCACCGGATTTAGAAAATTCAAAGGAATAAATATTACTGATATCCAACAGCTTAATTCGCTTAACTTGATTATCAGAAGTAATTATATAGTATTGTCCTTCATGAATTGAATCTCTCTTAATTGGTAAAAACACCTCCAAATATTTGACCTCTGGATGCTCTGACAGTTGTATTTCACTTATCACTTCATACTCAATAAGACTCTTAACTTTTCCTTTTAACCCTAAAGATTCCGTTGTCCAATTCAAGCTTTGTAGATATTTTTCTATCGGAACTGTTTGTTCTTTTCGACCATTTACTGAGTTAGATATCTCTTCACAACCTAAGACTATAAAGATCATTGTCGATAAGAGATATAGAATTGGATGCTTTCCAAACATGTACTAGTTTTAAGAGAGCTTAAAAACTTATGGCCTATAACGGTGCGTGGAGGCGACGTACGGCCGTTTTTATGTTTTTCAAGATCGGTATTTGTTCTCCGTAAATCAACTCTATTCGTCAATCAATTTGTTATTCACAAACCGGCCGTATGTACGCTCTCCACTGTGTTGTATGATGTCATTTTAGTCTATCTAATTATTCCAAACCCATCTTGAATATCACGAAATTTAGCTGCCTCTTCATACTCTCCTCTCCTCACTGCTAAATCTCTCTGCAGTATCAATGCTTGTCTCTTAGATTCACCATTATTCTTTTTAATGACTCGAATCAGTTTATCAGGAATATCTAAACCAACATTTCCACTTAGATTTATCATTATCAAGTTAGGTAGTTTATCCCATTCTATCTGTTCGATAAATTGTATCTTATTATGACTTATATCTAATCTTTCTAGATTCTTGAGTTTTATGATTTCTTCAGGTACCAGAGTAATCCCATTGTATGATAAATCCAGATATTTTATTGAATCTATTTTCAGTATCTCCATTGGGAATTCTTGTAAACCATTACTTTTCAATTCATCATAATAATCTCCAGAAGCTATTTGAGTTCGTCTAACTGCTTGCTTCATCAATTCAGAATCCACCTGTTGGCTTTCTATTTGGCTTCTCAACTCAATCTGTTTTTCAAGAAACTTGGATCGATTAGAAATCCTTACTCCATTGAATTTCGTGATCTTATTTAATTCGTTTGGTATAGTATCTTTGCTCAATCCTGATAAATCGGCTATTTGGTAATCAAAAAATCTATGCTGATAGTATATGAGAGGCATTTCAATTTTTCTTTACTTTTGATATCATACAACGGCCGGGGTATGCGACGTGCTACCCTTTTTCTTGTTTTCCAATATCGGGATCTATTCGCCGAAATTCAACTCCATTTATAATCAAAATCTTTTTTGCAGAAAGGGTAGCATGATCGCATACGCTTTGTTGCCTGATGTGCCCTAAGGGCTTTTCTGTTTCTCTTAAACTCAGTCTGTGTTTTACGACACCAGGATGCTCTACTATTCTCTAAATTTGTTTCAACAAAATAATCTATTCACAAATAATTCACTGTTTTACGAAATTAAGATGTACAGCTAGTCCTTTAGCTTTTTACGAAAAATAGACCTATTCACAATCTAGGATGTGTTTTACGAGATACGGATACTCAAACACAAATCTCAGTCATTTCGAAATCCCAATCTTTTTACCAATCAGTTTCTGTTTTACGACACCAAGATGTACAACTACTCCTTTAGCTTTTTACGAGAAATAGTCCTATTCACAATTCAGTAAGTGTTTTACGAGATAGGGATGCTCAAACAAAAATCTTAGCCATTCCGACATCTCAGTCTTTTTACCCATCAGTTTCTGTTTTACGACACCAAGATGTCTATCTCTATACAATCCAATCCAGCCCCAGCATGTCAGGCAACGGGCTGGGTATGCGACGTGCTGCCCTTTTTATGTTTTTCAATATCGGAATCTGTTCGCCGAAATTCAACTCCATTCAAAATCAAGATCTTTTTTGCCCTACAGGCAGCATGATCGCATAGGCTTTGTTACAGCCAGTACCCTTTCTAAATAGATCTTGTTTCAAAAGACCTGAATACCTTTCCTGTAAACTCTATCAATTGTGCAATTGAAATCAGGCCATAGAATTCATCAGCTGATAGATATCCTTTGTTTTTCAAGGTCTCTTGGGACTTCTTCAAAGTATCTATGATACATGAAAACTTATAATAGAATGTTCTATATTCTACATTATACTCTATTGACTGTGCAATTTGTGAATTATCTATTTCGTAGGCTGAACTCGTATAAAAAAGTTTATCATCCTTGGAAAAAACGCATTGTATTTCAACCTTGGTAATGTTTTCAGTTGAATCTTCAAATTCATAATTAATAGCATGCTGCTGAATCGAAAATCCATCTTTATACTCTTTGATATTATCAGTGATTTTAATACCAAAACTATCTTTCCAATAGTTAATTGTTTCCGGTAATTGATGCCTAGTCAATAATTGTTTTACTGAATAAGGTTTAAAATCTACAATAAGTTGATAATTGGTTTTATTCGCTTTAGATACATCAAACGATTGTATCGTATTTGTAACTTCTAACTTACCAATCAATGAATCTATATCGGCTAGAAAGACCTTTTCTTGGAATTCTTCTCCCTCTTTTCCTTCAAAAAATAGATACTTAAATTGATCTCCACTTAAATTTCGAGCAAAAGGTAATTTTATCAGTCCATTCTCTAAAGCTCTGTGGGTCTTCATCACATTGGCTACTGTAACTACATCTTCATGTGAATCTATATTTCCTTGTTCACCAATTGATTCTAGAATTCGATATTTTTCATCTGGTAATTCAAGAATTATTTCTTCGGGAGATCTTCCTTTTAAGAATGTATGAAATCCTTCTGGAAATTTACAGTTCAATTCTTGCTCGATCTTCTGCAAGTTGGTTTTTCCAGATTCTTCTCGTCTCTTTCTTTTTCTAAATATTGACATTCTTTGTTTATCTAGCTTATTGGCTGTAACGTTAGGCTACCTGCAGTTGGCCCATTTAGGGACAATTGAAAGGTATCTTTTGTTCTACACTGGCTTTCTTTTTACTTATTTCTATAATTTAAAAAATGGACTTCAAATTTTCATTCAAAGTCCATTTTTAACAGTTTACGGTGGACATCAATTAACTTGATTCAAGTTGCTTTTGATCGATATATCTTCAGAAATATAAAACAACCGAAAAGCAGTTAAATGGATGTATGATTAAAACTCTCGAACTGCACGGACACCGCAGTGTTTCGATTTTTCCAGCCAATCCACTTTGCCATTGCCTATGTTCGCACGGTATGCATAACTGTTGTGAGTCTCTAACTCTGTATAACTCCAGTAAGTTCCACTATCAAAGCCGTCAATGTTGTCTTTTTCTTTAAACATGGCAGTTAATTCATCTTTATTAGGTAATCGCCAGTTATCATGACCACCACCATCAAAATTCTTACATACTTCCTTTGCCTCCTCCCATTTATGGCTGCCCAATTCTTGACTAAAAATAAGGCCTCCTTCATTCTTATATTTCAGAAAAACACGTCCTCCTTCGGTTTGAGCTCCTATTTCCAGAGTTTTTTTCGGTGTAACAGGTTCAGGAGTTTTTGGATTTGCTAGGATCTTGTTAATTAAGAGCTTCTGTGTGTCCAACTGAGATTTTAATCCATCAAGCCTAGAAAGCAGGGTGTCTCGCGACGTATTAATTAACCCTGCAAATTTTTTATTTTGGGCCTTAATTTGTTCATCTAATCTAGTCACATAAATGGATTCAGGATTCGCTGCTTCTTTGATTTTTTCAATCACACCTAAGTATTTGTTTTTATTTTCTTCTTCCCGGTAAAATCTATTATCATTGCTGTTTATAAATTTTATAAACGAATCAATACCCTTTTCAATACCTTTTCTTAGTTTGTGTTCGTGTTGAAATTCTTGATCCTTTTCGTGAGATTTATCTTCTATAATCAAGTCATTGTAATCCTTCACCATTTTATTCCAATGATTCTTAAAAGGAGCTTTTGTATTAAGTAAGCTTTTTTCTGCATCTTTTAAGATAATTGGAAAAATGCGATCGTTGTAAACTTTTTCGTCTTCAATTCCCAGCACCTTATCCATGCAAGACGTCGATTCCAGGAAACTATCAGAAATAATGAGAATAACGCATTTGCCCTCGTAAGTGCCCCCCATGAAGTCTGAAATCTTCTGGCCCTTTTTATCGCTTATTGGATCTCTAGTCGTTTTGAAGTTAGGACCTATTGCTTTTAAATCTTTAATAAGATCATTCACAATGTACTTGGTCCCCTTACCTTCTTCATAAGAAATGAGTATTTCGGTGATCTTATTCACTTTGAAATATTTTTTTGTTGCCTCAACTAGGATGGCTCTCTCCTCTTGAATTCCAAGAAGACGTACAAGATAGGATAATTTCTTGAGCTTCTACTATTTGAGAATTTCATTCACTCAGCATAGCACGCTAGAGAATAATGCTTTTTGTAGGTTGTTTGGTCTTTATGGCTCGTGTAGAACGGCGTGCATATGCGACGTGCCGCTTTTGTT
>CAJXPD010000472.1 GCA_913057785.1 uncultured Lewinella sp.
TACTGATGATTACACTGCAACTAAGAAGATGATCATTCAATAATCATCCTTCTCGAAGAATAATTTGCTTAAATGAAAGGTTGGGCAGGGCCGTCGCGAAAGCGATAGGCCCTGCCTTTTTGTTTTAGGCGATTATGCCGCAGAGTAACAATTTGTAAAATAAACGATGTGTTGTTTTGGTGTTGATTTAAGTGGTTGAATATGTGTGATTTGTGTATTGGAGAGTGAGGTTTACTGCTCAGTTTATGGGAAACGCAATGGCGCTTTTTGTCATAGAGATTACTTAGCGATCAGCTAACTTTAATGAAAGACCATCACCAGGTTAGGTATGGTCGGATTTAATCTCTTTAGACGACCTACAACATGAAACAATTTTACCCGTACTTCCACCAAGGTGGGGCTCTCCCACCTTGTCTGTTAAACACAACTTACCATCAATACCTTTTGCAGCAACCGAGTGCTTATAGATCCTCCAGCAGTTCTATACCATTGGATGTTCCGTGATACTATCCTTTCACTCATTCCTGACTAAGATCTTCAAAACATCCAACTAGCCTTCTGGGAAAGACATACTCAATAGATAAGGCTAGACAAAAAGGTACGTCATGTTAAAATCTAAATATTTTCAGCAATTCTTGCCCAGTGTGGCAGTACTAAGCTTCGTGTTTTTCGGCCTGGGACTAAATCTCGATTCCCTAAGGTCAAACCTTGATTCTCAAGATGTCCCGACTGAAGTAGAGGATATAAATGCGGCTGGATGTCCAGCAGTGACCGCCTCTATTAATGTCGATAATAATGTGAGCTGTAATGGAGGCAGCGACGGCCAACTTACTGCCTCTGCCACTGGTGGCTATAGTGGTTCAATGACTTATACTTGGTCTAATGGTGGGAATACTGCCACAATTAGTGGATTACCTGCGGGTACTTATACTGTAACGGTGACTGATGGGTGTGGATCTGATACGGCAACTGAGACCGTTACCGAACCGTCTACTTTGAGCGTCTCCGTCGGGAATGATCAATCCTGCTATGGAGTTAGTGATGGAGAACTTACCGCAAGCCCAACTGGTGGCACGATGCCTTATACTTATGCTTGGAGTAATGCCGCTACGACGGCCTCAATTACCGGTGTGACGGCTGGTATCTATATTGTCACGATCACGGATGCGAATGGCTGTACCTCGATGGATATGGACACGATCTATGAGCCTCTAGCGTTGATGGCTAGTGCTGTAGTGGATTCGAATGCGACCTGCAATGGATTTTCTGATGGCGGTGCTACGGCCTCCGCTACTGGCGGAACAGCGCCTTATACCTATGCTTGGAGCAATTCAGCTACGACGGCCTCGATCACGGGTGTTACAGCGGGCACCTATTCGGTGACCATTACCGACAACAGTGGTTGTACATCTGCTAGTTCTGCCACTGTCACCGAACCCAGCTCTTTAGTAGCCACAGCTGTGATCGATTCCACCGTAAGCTGCAGCGGATTTTCTGATGGCGGTTTGACGGCTTCCGCTACTGGCGGGACGATGCCTTATACCTATAGCTGGAGTAATGCTGCCACTACGGCTTCGATTACGGGTGTTCCGGCGGGCGTTTATGGAGTGACCATTACCGATGTGAATGGTTGCACCGCCATGGATATGGATACCATCACGCAACCTGCCTCCCTCATGGCTTCAGTGGGCAATGATCGGGTATGTTATGAGGGTAGCGATGGAGAACTTACGGCCAGCCCCAGTGGTGGGACCTCTCCTTATTCTTACAATTGGAGTACAGGAGCGACTACTGTGATGGCCACCGGCTTGTCTGGCGGGACCTATACGGTAACGGTAACGGATATGAACGGTTGTACTGCTACTCAATCAGGCTACGTTACGGAAGCTACGGAAGTTACCGCTAGCATAAGTTTAGATATCGATGTTTCTTGTAACGGAGCCGATGATGGCCAACTAACGGTAACAGGATCGGGAGGCTACATCGCTTCTTTGGATGGCCCTGCCGGATCTCCTTCTAGCTTCAGCTACCTCTGGAGTACCGGCGATACCACGGCTAGTATTAAAGATCTTGCGCCAGATACTTATTCGGTGACGGTATCCGATGAATTTGGCTGTACGGCCACTACCTCTGGCACCATCACGGAACCCGATGTGTTGGAGGCCTCTGTAGCCTTAACCCAAAATGCCTCTTCCGGTACAGGTGATGATGGCATTTTGACGGCATCAGCCACAGGTGGCACCATGCCCTATACTTACTTGTGGTCGAATAGTGCAACGACAGCCGAGAACAGTGGCTTATCCTCAGGAACCTATACCGTGACGGTGACCGATCTGTATGGCTGTGCCGATACAGCCAGTGCTTCGGTGCTTCAACTGGCATCTTTGGGAGACAATGTATGGTTGGATCTGGATGAAGATGGAGTGTTTGATGAGAATGAACCTGGATTAGAAGGGGTTACGGTACGCTTATTCCAGTGTGATGGTGGGGTACAAGGAGATCAAGTGGGCATGACGATTCAAACGGATGCTGATGGGAAATACTTATTTGAAGATATCTTACCTGGCGAATACTGTTTGGAGGTAGATCCGTCGACGACGGTGGCTCCTTACAGTGGGCTGAATTTTGAAATAACAACCTTCCAAGGGATTTTGACAGAGACGGTGGAAGCCCAAACCAGTGGTTTGGTGGTATCCTCTAGCTTCACCCTTTCGGAAGGAGAGAACAATCTATCCTTCAATGTAGGGGTGACCTTTGATGCCTGCTTCCCTCCCTTTAGCTTGGAGGCGACCAACTGTACGGAAAATGGAGCTACCCTGAACTGGGAGTCCATCAATCTAGATGCAGAAGAAGGACTGAATGATCATTGCTGGAAAGTAATCGTGGTAGGCGCGGGCTCTCAGCATGCCTCCTTTGGGGATTTGGGCTTATTCCTGGATTACCTTGGGCTAGGCCTTAATGCCAGCTTGATTGAAATTGATATTTGCGAAGGCGATCCTGCTTTGACGATCAGCCCGACGGATAATCCAGATGCCTATAGCATCAGTTATGATTTATCTAGTGATCTATTACAGCCAGGAACGGCCTATTGGTTTGCAGTGGCTGAACTCTGTAATGGCATACACGCCACGGGTAACAACAGCATCTGGAACTTCCAACGCCTATTCGGCATGACCCTGGATGATGATGGTCCTTTCAACGATATCGATCCACCTACAGATTATCTGTGGGATGACTATGAAGGCTACTTCCTTACCAAAGATGACCAGTTTGAGCTGGAGACCAGCGGACAGAAACCTACCTGCCCAGATGAATCTTTGGCGGAGACGGACTTGAAGACCGATGGTTGCATAGTGGTTACCATCGCCGATGGCGAGACCTGTTCGACTCCATATTTCATTAGCATAGATGATGCATTTGTAAGTCTAGGCGACAGTGAAGAGGATGATGGTAGTGGTAGTCAGTTTGGAGCGGGAACTTACACCTTCTGTGGCTATGGCAGTGGTACTTACACCGTCAAAGTAGAGCTAGCTGATGACAGCTGTAATCCACCGAAGCCCTTTTTGACGGAGGAAGTAGAAGTGCCCAATGGCATGGATATGGAGTCACCAAGTATTATCGTCACGGATTACTTTGCTGGTGCTTTGGTGGCAGATAATATTGAGGGATCAGTAGCAGGGGAAGCTGCAAATTTAGGTGAAATGGATATTCCAGAAGGCTCCTGTAGTATGAAATCCTACTTCCAAGTAGTAGGGTTTGACAATTGCGATGGCCAGATCTGCGAAGGGGTATCCGTAACTGCTGAGGTAATTGATGGCCCTGCGAATGTAGATCCCGGCACACAAGTCGCTATCTACAACCTGGATGGTGAAGAAGTAAATACCGATGGAGGTACTTTCCAAGTACAGGGCTGTGAGTGGATCATCGAAGTGAACTGGGCAGTAGGAGCTTCAACTATCGAAATCTGCATGGATGATGCGGAAGAAGGTGGGTTTTCAGCTCCATCCTGTGTGACTATTACTGCGGATGTACTTGATGAAACCGATGCCGTCATTGTAGCTCAATCTACTAATGTAGTGATTCCAGCTTGTTCAAATGAGGTATGTTTCAACTACGGTTTTAACATTGTGGATGCTTGTGATAACGAAATAGATGCGGATTCTGTAAGCGTTACAGCGTTTGGTTTTCCTACTGAAGTTGAGGTGGTAATTGATGACTATTGGGTTGAAGAAGAGAATGGATATTTCGAAGTCATCGTATGTGTTACAGATGTATTAGGATTTTATGAAGAAGGAGGGCAAGGCCCTGCTGGCGGTCTAATGGTATCGTACAGGGATGATTTTGGAAATGAATACTCCTCTTTTCCTGAAATCGGTGTAGGGAAAGCTGCTGTTGAGACTGATCCGGTGATCATTGCTTCTGGAGCTTCTTTTACCGCTTTGGCCTGTGAAGATGGGGCTGAAGTGGTGATTGGCGTAACGGTTACCGATGATTGCGATGACATTGAAGACGACCTTAAGATCAGTGGAGTAGATGGCCTTTCGGCTGCTAGCCCAGTTTTGAACGGACTTTCTGGATACTTTGAATTTACCGGTACTCTGGAAGCAGATGAATACTCAGTTACGTTCACTTATCCAGGTGCGGATGATGTAACTGTAGCGGTTATTGTTTCTCAAGAAGATAACCAGGCTCCTGAGGTCGACATGCCAGGCAATACGACCTTCACTATTCCTTCTTGCCAGGATGAGGTGACGGCTGTATGGTCGGTGCAGATCAGTGATGATTGTGATGAGGAAATTGAATTGGATAATGTTTTGATCAAGATTGATGGATCACCAATTGCGGTGCCAAGTTCCGCAGCAGTAGTCTTGTCGGCAGCAGATGGCACGGCATTAATCGAGTTGACTACTGCGCTTACGCTAGCAGATGACGGTGCGAATTTGGTTACCATCTATACGGATGGAGCAGGCGAGACCACTACCGCTTCTAGTACGATTACTGTGAATGGGACACCAGATGCTATTCCTCCGGTGATCATTTACCCCACCGAAGTACTTCGAGTAGAATTGGAACCCTGTGCTCCAAATACCACCGACGTTGTCTTTAGTGTATCAGCTATTGATAATTGCACGGGTCAGGTAGCAGTGGCACTAGATGCTCCGGGCAATGTAGGTATGAGTAGCAGTGATTTGGGCGATGCGGTACAATGGACGATTACTTATCCGGCTCGAAATGAACCCTATGCAATTGGATTATTGGCTACCGATGCAGCAGGGAACGCTACCGAGCAAGTAATGTGGGTGGAAGTAGTT
>CAJXPD010000473.1 GCA_913057785.1 uncultured Lewinella sp.
CGAAGTTTCAAAACTTCGTCCACAGCCATGTCCCAGAAAGTACTAATTCCTACTTGTCATGAAGTATGCCCTGAACCTCTTTTTCTTCAGCTGTTCCTGGCTGCTGGCCACCACCCAGCCCGTCCAGGTATATGAACTAAGAACCACCTTCGAAGCTACCAATTTGGAAGGGGAGGGCTATAATGATCTCTATACCTTCACGGAAGTCCTAGTTGATCCGACAGAAACCTTTACCTACAGAGAGGTACTAGAAAAGGGAGAGGAGTTCAAGGCAAATACCACAAGAAAAGATAATGATGTAGAAAAAGTATTCTGGGTGAAGCTACAACTGCGATCAGCACAGGCGCAACGAGCATTATTTTCGGCGGGGTATCTATTTGGGGATTATTCTGAAGTGGATATCTACTATGAACATGGAGATTCTCTCATTGTACAACAAGCAGGCTACAAGAGGAGAGCTGCGGAGAAAACCATTCGGCGCATGGGGTCCTACTTTTGGGTAGATTTACCGGCGGATGCGATCCATACCCTATATCTTAGAATTGATAATGCCAATTGGTCTTGCCCTTGCTCGGACCGTAATAGGGTGTCAATCTACCATATTGATGCTTCTTCTATTCTCAAGTTACCAGCCACGTATGTCCTAAAGGACTTTTCTCTGGAAACCGAAGTGGAATCAAACTGGGAGCCTGGCAGGATAGCAGGGTATCCGGGTAAACTCTCCAGGCCAAACATTTGGCTCAACAAGGCTCCTAGGGTGGGATCACTTGGCCGGTACTTTGAATTTTATCCGGATCCTAGCTGTAATCAGTCTTTTGATGAAGTCCAGAGCAATTGGGATCAGCACGCTTTTTTTAGATATTTCCGAGGGCCAGAATTCAGGAGAGCATCTTGCCATTGGGCCCGACTTACCTTGTATAACCCGAAACCTTACGCTCAGCACAGGACCTTTGCCTACTGGGATTCTAGATGGAACCAGATAGAATATTATCTACCTAATGAAGAAGGAGAGTATACTCCATTTCAAGCCCAACCCAGTGCCAATAATCAAGAGGCATTCACCTTATCTGTTCCTGCCAAAGAATCATTGACCATCTATATTCGTTATCCCGAAAGTTCCCGGATGGTAGTTCCAAATGGATCTATGGTGGATATTCCGGAAGAGGATTTGAATCGGCAAGCCAAATTAAGTTATGTGAAGTTCTTCTTAGTGGGGGGTATGAGTTTCTTCATCCTCTACTTCTTTTTTCAGTTAATCGTTGGTCCGCAGAAAATAGTCTTCCATTATTTTATAATGCTGCTAGGTTTTTTCCCGTTTTTGTTGATCAGTTTAGACATGACTCATGTGTTCGTGTTTACCAAAAGCTTAATTGTACACCATTCGCTTTATGAGCTGTCTTGGTTGCTTCTATTGGCTTATTTTTTTGCTATGGTTGGTTTTCTTAACTTCATTCGGGTGAGTTTAAATCTAGAACTTTACCTCCCCAGGTATATTAAGGTGATCAATGTCTTGATTGCGATTGCAGTCTGTTTCGCCGTCTCAAATGTAGTCACACTATTGCCACACCTCTTTGATTTTCCTGGTGCCAAAGGGCCTTTCAGCTCCCTGTACACGAATATTCAATCCTGGGCCGGTTTTTATCATGCGGTAGGAGTGTTTCTAATCATCTGCATGGCCATACATGCTTATCTTCGAAAAGTCCCGCTGAGTGGGAGTTTTTTGTTGGCAACTTTACCGCTAGCATTGGCTACGATATATACTTCCATTGCACAGCTTTTTGAATTCACTTTTGAGCTATCTTTTCTTCCGTTTATTGTTGGAATGATTTTAACACTGGTACTATTTGCCGTGCTGGTGGCTGCTCGCACAAACCTCCAGAAGGAAGAAGAATACAAAGCGGCTCAACAAAAGATCATATTGGAAAATGAGTTGTTGCAGATTGAATCAAAAGCGCTACGGGCACAAATGAACCCCCACTTTATCTTCAATTGTTTGAACTCCATCAAGAGTCTTATTCAAGAACAGGCCAATAAGAAGGCCATTCACTACCTGACACTTTTTTCCAAATTCATCCGTAATGTCTTACAGTATTCTGAGGAAAAACACATCACCTTAGAAGAAGAATTAAAACTGTGTAAAACCTATCTGGAAATGGAGAAACTGCGGTTTGAAAAATCTTTTTCTTACCGACTGGAGGTGGCGCCAGCAGTAGATACAAGTTTCATCAAAGTGCCTCCCATGATTCTACAGCCCTTTCTGGAAAATGCCATCTGGCATGGCCTCATGCATAAGGATGGAGATCGACAGCTAAATCTTATGGTGGAAGGCAAAGAAGAGACCGTGATCTGCATAATTGAAGATAATGGTATAGGTCGGGAGCAGGCTAAAGTGCTCCAGGTCAACACCACCAAACAACATCGCTCTTTTGGTACCCAACTCACGCAAGACCGCTTACAAGTAAACAACCGACTATTTAATTCCCAGTATCTTGTCAATATCATCGATAAGATGAAGCAGGGTAGAGCTACAGGTACACGAGTAGAGCTGCACTTCAATTCATAGTAAAAGATCAAATTAGCCATGATAAAAGCCATACTCATAGATGATGAAGCCAAGTGCCTGACCAGCCTTTCTGCTGATTTAAAAGACTACTGCCCACAAGTGGAGGTGTTAAAGCAGTGTGGCTCGGCTAAAGAAGGTCTAAAAGCTATTCAACAATTAAAACCTGAACTAGTATTCCTGGATATCAATATGCCCTGGATGACGGGCCTGGAATTGCTGGAAGTGGTAGGTGAAATTGATTTTGATGTCATTTTTACAACTGCGCATGATCAGTATGCCGTACAGGCTTTTCGCCTCAGTGCTATCGACTACCTCCTGAAACCCATAGATTATCAAGAACTTATTGAGGCGGTCCGTAAGGTGGAACATAAAAGCACCGGTGTAAGCCATGAGCAGCTATCGCATTTGAAGGAAAATATGGATCCGCAATCCAACCTACAACGTATCGGAATCCCTACCAAAGCTGGCATCGATTTTGTCTTGATCCAGGATGTTTTGTACTGTGAAGCGGATTCCAATTATACTTATGTGCACCTACGGGGAGATCGCCGACTCTATTCTGCCCGAACCCTGAAGGAATACGAACAACTCATGGGGCTTAATTCCTTTTGCCGAATCCATCAATCCTTCCTGATTAATCTCAATCATCTGAAAAAGTACTTCCGGGGAGATGGAGGTTATGTAGAAATGATCAATGGCGCCAGCCTAAATGTGTCCAGGTCAAAAAAAGAGGAACTCCTAGCTAAAATCAGAATCTAACCCTAGCTGGACGAAGTTTTAAACTTCGTCCCACCACGCCCCAGTCCCATTTTTTCCCACCTCCAACCAAAAAGTCTCCCTCTTCACATAATGTAATGGAATTTCACAGCGTTCTGAGATAAGTCCTGACCTAGCATGGATTTCAAAATGCTGGGAATAGTTGTAATTTTAGGCGACTTCGGACACATTCCTATGGCGACCAACAAGCCCAAATTTCCAGACCAAGCTTCATACTTTTTTCATGGAAGGCAATCATAAACCAAGCTTACAGGAGTGGATGCGCGACAACCCCGGTAGTGGCGTCAATGAATATTTCGCTAAGTACGGCGATACGGGACAAACCCCCTTCTCTCAACCGATCATTCAGCAACCCATCATCACTCAGATGCCAAAGCAAAGGCGGAGGCGTCCATTTGAATGGTTTACCATACTCATCTCGTTGGGAATGATCTATGCCTTCTTCCAACCTTGGATACAGGTCGTCCTTTTTGAAATAGAAGATAAGTTGACGGCCACGGGAATGGAAATCCCGACCGACTATGCTAGCTGGGAGGCCGGATTTGTGCTGGTCCCTGACAAAATGCAAGGGCATTATCTGATACTGGCTGGCGCTGTCATGGCCTTGCTCGGCGCTTTACTTCGTTGGTATTGGTTGAAATTTTTTGGAGCAGCTCTTTCCGTGATGTTGGTAGCTCGTTGGATCATTGTTTTGGTGGTATGGGCGGGGAGTGAGCAATTCCTAGAAACGGAGCAGGATATGTGGTCATTTATCGAAGTGGGCACCTACGCTGCCGTAGGCTGTGCCGGTCTTTACTTGATCGATTTTATCAAGGAATGGTTTTAGTCATCCTTGGCCAGTATGGCCTTGACCTGTTGCCGCCAGGGTGAATTTAGGCGAAAAATGATGGTGCCATCTTCACGTTTTCCACGTTTGATTTGTTCGGGATGGAATCGAGCAATTTTATCAATTTCAGTTGCTGTCCAGCCTGTCTTTTCTGAGAGTGTAGCCTGTTTCCTCCATTCGAATTTTGTCTTTCCCAAATGATAGAAAAGCAATGCTGCGTCTGCAGAAGTTAGCTGCAATCCTTCTTGGATCTTATGAATGATGTTGGTGGAACTAGTAGTGGTACCACTTTGCAGTTCATCCATTTGGTCGATCAATTGCAGCAAGCTATCGCGGATGATATGAATTTCCTGTTGGGATTCCTGGATGCCCTTCAATGTCTTTTGTTTCCACTGTCGGTATCTCCCTGAAAGGTTCACACCAATATTGTAGAGTTCTGTATTATTCAATTCTAAATGTGCCAGCAGCTTTTCCAGAACTTGATCTATTTCTTCTTGGGCAACTAGTTTCTTCAATTCTGCTTTCATGGGATGAAATTTCGATCTCTATCAAATATCCGAATTCTAGCTCGGAAAAAGTGAGAAAGGGTGCGGATAATTGTATCCTCCTACTTATCTTTAAAATAATTACAAAACGAATACCAATGAAAGAGAACAGGAGATCCTTCATCAAGAAGTCGGCCCTGGCCACTACTGGCATCACCTTAGGAGCCACTTCCCTGCCCTTTACGGCAAAAAGTTACAATCGAATTATTGGCGCTAATGAGCGCATCAACGTTAGTGTGATTGGCGTGCGTGGCCAAGGCTTTGGCCATCTACGGCGCTGGGCTTCCATGGCTGAAAAGCAGAATGTCTATGTCAAAACAGTTTGTGATGTAGATGAAAACCTCTGGGCAGAGCGGGTGGCTAAAGTCGAAGAGCTGCAGGGAGAAAAGCCAGGTACAACTTTCGACATGCGAGAGGTATTTGCTGACCCAGATATCGATGCGGTTTCTATTGCTACGCCGAATCACTGGCATGCTTTGGCCACCATTTGGGCGGTGCAGGCTGGGAAGCATGTCTACGTAGAAAAGCCTTGTTCCCACAATGTATTTGAAGGTCGCAAAATGATC
>CAJXPD010000474.1 GCA_913057785.1 uncultured Lewinella sp.
ACCCTGCATAATTTTTAAGATTGTACTTAGATTCTAACTTTCCTTAGGTTAAATAAGTGGAGGTCTACTCTTGTAGATTGCTCTCAATCCATGTTATCCCTTTCGCAAATTCCTCGTACTCCTGTAAATTAATTGTGTTCCAAGCGGCGTACCTTCTGCTATCGTTGAGCTGTTCCGCCAAGAGAGAGATCCTGGCTCCTTCCGTTGTTTGAAAAATTTCATGCCCCTTGCGTTCTACGAAACCGATTCTAATCAGTTCTTCGCTAGCACTATCACATCCAATTTGACCGACTCTCCAATTGACCTGATTGTAGCACCTACTAAGATCATAGACCCGTTGATTGCGCGTGGCACTCATCAGTTCTTTAGCTAAAGGACTCAGTTTGAGATTGCTCCATTTTTTATCTTTAGTGTTGGACAGAAGAAAATCATATTTATAGTGACTGATGTCATTGATGAAGGCTGTATATTCTTTCAAGAGTTCACTAACTTGAATCACCAAGGGTAAGCTTTTGAAATTTTTAGGCCGGCTCCGCTTCCGAACTAGTACGGATTGAGAACCTTCTATCATTTCGGCTCGTGCCAGTATCTTTGTCAATACATCTCTATAAACTTCCAAATAAGCAGGTTCGATCTTGTTATAGGATTGCGCCTGATCTACTCTGAGTTTCCAATATGACTTCAACATCTGTTTACCTCTAGAGGTAGTACGGTATTGAGCGGTGTTTCTCGCTCTCTTAAGCAGTCCGACTTTGGCAATTGCTGCGAGATCACTTGCAATTGAATCTGCATGATAATGCGGATATCGATACAAGACCTTAGCTGCCTCAAGTTCATTCCTCGTATAATTTAGTGTGTAAATCAAAAACCTCCGGATAGTACCGTTGGAAATACTGTACTTTTTGGAGAGAAACGGAAGAATATCCACAGTTGAGGATTGACTAATAGAGGTGTTTAACGTAGGGCCAAGGGCTCGCCAGGTCCGGACAGACATTTCTTCCGCATCTGCGCGCGATGAAATCTTGGACTGAGATATAAGTGGATTGAGCAGAATAATGAAATAGAATACCAAAAGGGAAGACAGACGGAGGCTCTTGAAATTGGACTTCATAAGCATAACAGTTGAGTGATTAAAAGACTTTACCAATACCGTGACTCATAGAGCTATAGCCACGGTATCTCAGCTTAACAATTTAGGTAAGTTTCGAATCTAAATCATTAGTTATAAAGCATTTGAAAGGGGAAATACTGCTAAAACATGATGCACTTCTCTATTGCACCACAGCAAGCAGTATCCAGGGGGAGGTTGGATATTCCTTGTTGGCTCTTTACTTCTAATCATATACCTCCCCTAAGTTTCTCTTCCTAGCCACCTATTTTATCCTCGACATCCAAATTGCCTTAACTTTCGTATGTATGTTGCGCAGCATGCTTCTAAAGCCTTATTATCTATTCGAACCATGGGAGAATATCACACCTAAAAGCAGTTCTATGAAAAAAGTAGCCATTTTATCCATGATGTTCCTTGGGGTGCTGCCCTTGGTGGCACAATCTAATCTCGAAGACGCTTACCTCAGAACAGAGGCCATTATGCAAGAGATAGCTGGCCGGGAGGACATTGTCGGAGTGTCTGTTACGATAGGACAGGCCGATTCTATCTCTTTTGCCAAAGGATATGGTTTTGTAGACAGAGAGCTTAAGGTCAAAACCCAGCCTTATCACCGATTCAGGGTCTACAGCCTTTCAAAACACATTACTGCTATTGCAGCTGCCAAGTTAGCTGAAGATGGAATCTTGGACCTTGATCAGCCGATCTCTACCTACATTCCATTCCTTGCCGAGCAATTGGCCCAAATTACGACCCGACAACTCATTGGCCACACTTCTGGGATTAGATCCTACGAAGAAGGGGAGTGGCAGAGGGTTTCCAATGGTCTATGTGTCACTCCATTTGAATCCCTTTTGTCTTTTGAAGGCGATAGCCTGCTTTTTGCTCCTGGAGAAGATTACGCTTATACGAGTTTTGGCTATGTGCTACTATCCGCAGTGATTGAAAAAGTAGCCAAGCAACCCTTTATGGACTATTTGTCTGAAGAAATCTTCAAACCACTTGGGATCACCAGCATCAGATTGGATGATGATGGACAGGTAGACTATCAAGCCGCCAAAGCTTATGAATATTGGAAAGGTACGATGTACAATGCCAGATATGCCAACAACAGCTGCAAGTTTGGAGGAGGAGGACTATTGGCTTCTACCCTTGATATTGTAGCCTTTAATCAACAGTTACTCAATGGAGGTTTGGTTTCCGCAGAGACCTTAAAAATGATATATACCTCAATGAAATTAAAAGACGGTTCGGAAACTAAGTACGGATTTGGACTGCAGTTTGATGTGGATGAAAAAGGCCGTGCCTATGCTTGGCATAGTGGCCGAAGTCGTGGAGGGAGAAATGCACTTGTCATCTATCCGGAACAGAAGCTGATCGTCTGTATTTCGGCCAATACAAATGGTGATGGGATCGTCATTGAGGCGGAGACCATCGCTAAATCTTTACTACCCTAGCACGGTAAATTTGTGACCAACAGATGGGCCGGCGACTCCATTAGAGAGATTGCTGGTCCCTTTTTTTCAAGCTTGCCTTCATCAAATTCCCATTTCACATCATTGGGCTCGCTTTCTGTACTTTTCTCTCCCACCTTTGTAATCGTCAACCGGAAAGGACAAAGATTCAAAAGAAAACCTTTTATCGGCCTCCTTAACCGCCCCATTTCTTGCAACCACAAAAACCAAAAAATGAAAACCTTGAAACGTCTAATGGCCGGAATGATGATGGTGGCCAGTGTGTGTACCGCCACGGCCTCCAACGGAGATTGCGACCATTTCTCCACCACCCAAGTAGAACAACAAAACCCAAAAAACATGACACAGACTAACACATTCTCTACCATCGCTGAACCTGTAAAAGCTAGTGGTAACCACTACTACGTGAGCCGTAATACTGGCCGCGGCCGAATTGCTTCCAAAGAGCAGCCAGCTAAAGATCTAGGTAATATCATTGCCAAACTTCAGCCAGGAGATGTCATCCACATTGCGGAAGGCGTATACACGAGCCGAGGTGACCAGGGGGCTGATGAGATCAATGTCCCCGTATCCATTATCGGTGGGTATAGTGCTGATTTCAGCAAAAGAGACCCTTGGGGGGCGCACAGAACCGTATTGACCGGAACGAATCATATCGATGGCCTAACCACTCCTCGAATCTATATTAAGACCCACCTCAAGCATCGCACGTGGGTAGGAGACATTACCATCGATGGTGTGATTGTAGATAATGGACCTCGAAACCGCTACAAGGATGAAAAAGAGTTGTGCATCTTGCGTAAAGCTAATCCCGCTAAGGAGGTAAATGCCTCTCCTGGATCTGCCGGAATCAAAGTTTTGGTAGGTAAAGAAACCAATGTAACGGTCCGCAATTGCATTGTAATGAATACAGCCCCTATGGAAGGTGCTTTGTCTGTGCAGGGTAACCAGAATAGCAAGGTCCTGATTGAAAACAATATCGTAGTGAATAACACTGGGAACGGAATTCAGTGCCTGTCAGCTTGGCATTCTAGTCCTGGCAACGGCCTACCCAGTTTCCGTGTCATCAACAATACGGTACTCTTCACCTGGAAGCCAGATGCTATCGCTTCCAACAGTGGTAATGCACTATCCATGGATACTTCGATTGAACTAGTAGCAGAGGGCAATACATTTGGATTTAGCGATAGAGGTGGAGTAGACAACATCAAAAAATGTAAAACCATCACCCTCAAGGACAACTTGATCACCGCTAGCAAGAAATTTGACTATCGAGAATTCAACACCAAGATGACTATAGAAGAAATAGAAGACGAGTCAGATTTCATGAGCTACGAAAGCACGGGTAACATTACTAAGGCGGTACAAGTCCCAGTAAGTAGTGAATGGGCGAAAGTTTACGCATCCCGTAAAGAAATCAGCCGAGCTCAGGTAGATGCCCAAGCCAAGGCTCATAACAATGATGCCAACGCATTACGCAGCATGTTAGGCTTGAATCTTCGCGCCAATAGCGTGAGTATGGATGCAGAGATCTGGTTACATCGTATGAGCATCGAAGATGCTTTGAAAGTTGGAATGCAGCAGTACGAAGGAAAATATGGCGCAAGTAATCCAGGCGAGATCGTACAGTAAGGAGTAATTAGATAAAACCCACATAGTGGAATGGCTCAGCCATTCTGCTATGTTATTAAACACCCCAAAAAACAAAAACATCATGGCCATCCTAAAAATTATTGGTCTTTCCCTGCTAGGGATCTTCACTTTTTTTGTGCTCATTGGCTTAATGTTCGGCGAACCGAAGAAGGCCGGTACTATTGAGGATTATGTGGACAACCCTAATAACAAGAGAGGCTATCCCAAAGGAAATATCTCCCAAGCTGTTAGCCTATTCAATTCCTACACCAAAATGGACAAGCCACAGATTAAGGCTGCGATGGATAGCACCGATCTGAGTTTGCACGAAATCTCCTATGCCTTGTACTTCTGGGCCATGCGACACATCCAGGAAGGAAAGATTAAGCAGGGATATGAGCTGCTGAAAGTTGCGGCTGACGATTACCTCAACCCGGTTGCAATGGTGAAGCTTGCCCGAATCAACTTCCATGGAAGTCAAGCCTTGCAACAAGGCAAGCCGTCTATTGATCTAGAGCTTGAAAAAGATCTGGAAACTAGCTACTACTATATCACTTTAGCCTTTGAGATCACGAGGGTCCTCAATGAGAAAACAGGGGATAAAGTAATGCTTAATCATGTCGTAAGCGGTGGTCTAGCCTTGTACGATACCTTCGGTATGAATCAGTTGGAAGAAGGCTTCAATCGCAAAGAAGTGAGTGAGCAATTTTCCAAGATCTGGGCAGATAAAATGGATGAGTATAGTGGGCTTTATCTCTAGATTCCACCTTAGGTTCTCAAGAGACTTGCAAGCCTATTCATAAGGAAGCCTACCTTCTATAGCTGTTTCCATCTTATCCTTTAGGAATACGTTTCTGCTATCTAGCAGGGCTTTAAACCCAGCCTACGAAATAGAATTCTCATATCGAGGAAACAATTTAAATCCTGATGTTCAATATTAAAATGGCAGTAGCCAAAATAAAGAGCGGGTGGCCGTCCCGTATTGTCTGAACGGAGAGAGTTTACGGGACAAGCGTTTTT
>CAJXPD010000475.1 GCA_913057785.1 uncultured Lewinella sp.
CTGGGTTTTGCCGCAAATATCTGACGCATTTGGGCTCTTTGGGATGAATCGCAACTTGCCTTAATTAATTAAAGTAATTGTATCTCGTTATAAAAATTGAGAAGGGAGCTCAGCGAAAGCTGGCTCCCTTTTTTTGTATTTAGTTCTGCAACTCCCACACCCACTTCACGGAGTCTCCAACAACTCGAAAGTAACCGATCTCTTCCCCGCGCTCTGCCCTGAACAAGTTGGGCGTTTTTAACTGCTCAATCCGATCATAATTGGGCTGTAGAAGGATCTTTCCCTTTTTATTCACCAAGCCATAAAAGATTTGTGGGTTGATGATGATATTGCCATCGGGCTGCGGATGAAGGAAGCGAAACTTCGGAGGAACAACATAGACGCCACGCATATTGATCGCTCCGTATAGACGCTTTCTCATACTAGCCGGGCGCACCTTGGCGATTCCCAGGTGAAAGGTGTCGATTTCGCTGTAGTATTGACCAAAAAGGTTATTCCCAGAGGCGTCTGCAAAGTAAGAGCGCTGTTTATTGTAGCTTTGTGTAACGCCAAAAACGCCTTCTGAAAAGAATTGCGGTTCTCCGCTCTTAAATTGAATTTCTTCCCCTAATTCATTGATGATTTTTTTCTCCTTCTTAGTGCTAACGAAAGTTACACCATTCTTGAAGGCTTGCGTTTTATCATAAGGGGCTCCAATAGGCCGCCCCGTAGCAATATTGATAAACCGCCACTGGTCCCTACCTGGGGACTGAGTGGCCACCAATCCTTCTGAAATGGTGCCAATGCGAGAATAGGTGGTACGAAGCACTTCTATTCCTGAGGCATTAATCAACCCAAACTTCCCATTCTTACCCAAAACCTTAGCATACCCTTGCTGAAAGGCAGCAATATGCTTATAGGTCGGAGCTAGGAGTACCTGTCCGGTGGTATCGAGCAGGCCTTGTAGGCCATCTTTTGCTTTACTAAAGACGGCCACGCCAAGCGAATTGTAGGAACCAATTGCTCCATATTTACCAGCAGGAATAATCAGCATCCCTTGTTGGTTAACTACAGCGGGGCGAGGCTTACCCGTGAGGGAGTCCGGTCGTTGAATCACGGCAACACCGCTAGAGAAATCCATAGGAAGAGGGTGTAAAGTATGGTGGGTGAATGGTTCATCATCCTTCCCTTTGATCTTTCGGTATTCAAACAAGGCTCCTAGCCCAAAGGCCTTCTTGCCAGAAGGCAGATAAGCGTTCCATTTCTTGTTGTTTTTGGACCACCAGCACATACCTTCATGAAAATCTCCGACAAAACTCGCTAGTACACCTTTAATATCGGTTTGAATAATTTTTTCTCCTTCAGTATTGATAAATCCACAATCGCCGGTACTGTCCACCACCATGGCTAAACCCTCTGAAAAGGGGCGGGCCACGGTATACCTTGGTGGGATGACGATCGTCCCAGCCGTATCGATGTAGCCCCACAAACCTTCTTCATTCCTAAAGACCGAATAGTTTTCTTTGAAGGGACTGGGTTTGGTGGGATTAACAAAGATCTGATGGCCTTTGTTATTGAAAGTGAAGGTGGGGGTGCCTCTTTGTCCAATAATGAAATAATTAGAATAGACCCCGATCTCATCGTATTGTGTAGGAATGATCTCATTTCCTTCAAAATCGATGATTCCAAAATCTGCATCAGGGTGGCCATAAAGGTCGGTGCCACCATTTCTACGCATGATCAAGGCCGATTTTTCATCCCAATCGTAATCCAGTACGTAGTCAGCGTGGGGATCCAAGATCACCTCGCCCTTAGTATTGATAAACACCCATTTAGCTTCACTTTCTTTGCTACTCACATAAAACTGTGGAGTGCTGCGGTGGGTCTGCTTCGCATCATCCCCTTTGATCATTTGAAATTCGCGCATCAGATCGGGCTTCTTTCCCAGTAGAAAACGAGAAGGGACCTCTAGCTTTCTTCCTGCCTTGTCTTCGATCAATCGTAGATCTCCTCCTATACAAGCGCGAGCCCGTCCTTCGCGAAAAGGACCAATATAGGTGTAGGTAATTGGTTTGCCCGCTTTCTTCATGACCTGCCCTTCTCTATTGATCAACCCCATTTTTCCATCGGATCGAATGAAAGCTGTGTGCATGTACGGTCGATCAAATGGTCGAATACCGACGACTGGCACTTCTTCGACAAATGACTTAGATAACAAAGAGAAGAAGCCAGATGGGAATACACTTCCCCCAAATATCTTTTTAGTATAAGGCGTGAGGACGGCTTTATCTTTACGATATATAATCAGCATCTCTCCTTTAATGATCTGATAAACTTTTGGGGGAGCGTAGGGAAGTTTCGTAATCACCGCTCGGTCTTTAGGGGCGCCTATTTCTGATACCTTTTTATCCGTTTCTACAATGGCGTAATATGGCCCTGCTTTTCTGGTGGTAAATCGGCCAGGAGGCTCTATCACTAAGGGGTATTCTTTGGGGCCTGGTTTTGGAATGATTTTTACTTCCCTTCGCTTTTTGTTTTTATTGAGCCGCAAAGAGAAGGTATTTTGAAATATCGTATCGATGGCAAATTTCCCTTTATCGTTAATGCCAAAGATTACCTCATTGCTTTTATCAGCTACGAACACCGATCGATCATCGACTTGCTCAATTCGCTTGTATTTCGGGATCAGCAGATCTATTTCTTCGCCCCGAAAACTGAAGGCGCCGTATTTTCTATCTTGTTTTATGATTCCCTGCTGACAAAAGGCGATATCGCCCACAAAGCGATTTATACCTGCATAATCGCAAGGAATCAGTACTCCTTTCTTAATATTAGCAGCATATAATCCCCAATTCCTTTTTTGTTCGACTCGGTAGATTCCCGGCTTGCCAGAGGTGTAGATATAGCCAAAAGCAGGGGACTTCATATTTCCGCTGGTGTCCATTAAATAATCCTTTTCCCTTTCTCCATTTGAGGCGGCATTGAAGATCACATATTGATCGTCCAAGGGAAACCACCAAGGCACCCATTCTGAGCTATTTCGATTTTCTCGAAAGTAGGCTCCTTTCTTTTCTGCGCGGCGGGTACGCTTCAAGGTCTTTATCGGTTTCTTCTCAAGAATGTTCCATAGTTCTACCGTTGGACTTCCCTGTAAGGCAAAAGCTGCCATCATGGGGCTTACCTTTTCGATCTTTAGATAATTGATTTTATTGGTTTGGTGTTCGGGTTCACCGGGCTGAGGATTGAGGTTGATATAATGTGTGTTCCAGAAGAAATCGCCCTTCATGGCGATAAAGGTCCGATCAAGCATCAAGAAATCTCGGGCGCCGTCTGGGACCACCCGTGTACCAGTCGAATCAATCAGTTCCCAAGCAAAGTCTTGGGCTTCACGTCGAACTTTGTAAAAGCCAGCTAAGCCAGCAGGTTCCATGGCAAAGTATTGCGGGGCGATTAAGGGAGTACCATCTCCTCGACTCAAACCCCAGCGGTTTCTTTGCTTCACAAAAAAATAATGGCCTTGACCGGGTATCGTATCGGCCAAGTAGATGTCATCAAAGGCTTGTCCAGCTAGGAATACTTGCTGAGAGGAGTCAATCAATTGAAAAAGGCTATCCCGCTCTACTGCGAAGTAGTTGGGCGCTAGAACGCGGATGCGGCTAAACTCATTGGGTAGTACCGTATTTAGAGCATCATCTAGTAATCCGACCTTTTGATCAATCTCAAAAATGCGGTAAGAAGAAGGCGTATCATTGGATTGGGGCGTATGCCAAGAGGCATTGACTTCAGCGATGAAATCGTAGATAGGCGCTATATAGTCATAGGCTTTATTGTTGGGGAAAATTTCAACAAAGCCCACCTTGTGGTTGATCCGTACGGGGTAGACCGTCACAGTATCATCCGTAGTGATATCAGGATATTGAGAAAATGCAGTTAGGCTGCTTAGAATACAGCATAAGATCAATAAAGACTTTTGCTTCATTACAAGAGACTATGAGAGCGATAATACCTAAGATGGGTTGTCTATTGACCCCAGAACAGAAATATAAGTACCGTGACAAAAATTAGAACTTCAATTGTCATCGTACTTAGCTGCAAGAGAGTTAGTAAAGATCGTAGTGTTCTCAGGGAGTGGAAATGATAGACTTTTTTTGCATCCCGTAGCTGCCAGAAAAAGACAGCTGAGCTTAGACTTCATGACTTCATCAGTTGAAAGACAAAACCAGAAATCTTAGCTCGACTGCTGCTATATATGGGTTACAAAATATGGTCTAATGGTAAAAGGTATACCTTATATCTCAGGCTAATCGCCAAGGGTTTAGGAATGTTTATAGGCTAGCCATCTTAATGACTTCCTTCAAGTCATTCAATTTATGTACGGGTTCCTCCCTAACTTCCATCTCAAAAGTGTAGGATTTTCCACGTGCGGCTACCAATTCCTTCTCATCTTTTTTAAAGCGACTTTGCTTAAATAGGGCAACTTGATTGTCAGGTAGCACGGCGATTAGTTTATTGTCCATATTTGGATCAAAACGGAAGGCTTTCCAAGAAGCACTATTCAATCCGACAACTACCTGATTATTATTGGTTACGAAATAGACTGTGACGGCATTCTTGAAAGTTTCCGGCATTTCACCAAAGTTGAAGTCTGCCATAAGTGGAACACTTCTAGATGATTTCCAGAGGATATCATAATTATGAATGCGGAAATCTTGGGCCATGATCGTACGTCGGAACGCTCTCTGCTGCGAACGCACCGCCTCCAAGTCTCTTAGAGAAACTAGATCATTTTTGTAGGCTGCCAAGAGCTTTTGATAAGCAGCATCTGCCGCAGCGATGTCTGCAGGTTTTGGCGCTTTTTCCACCAACATCGAAAAAATGGTGTCTTCTGCCAAAAGCGTGAGCTCGTAAACCCCTGTTTTAGGGCCTGCTGCTAATTCGTAGCGAGACCAATCTTTATCTCTAATCCAAGGGTTCTTCTTCGGCGCCTTTGATTGATCGCTTCCAGCGTAAACAAACAAATGTGATCTAGAATCCCGCAATTCTGGGAATTGATTGAGGTTGGCTGGATCATCGATTCTAATTTCATTCTGCTTTTCATAAGTCGGCTTTTGAGGAGCTTCAGCCGTCCTGGCTTGAAGGTCTTCAATCTGCTGGGTCAAATCGTTCAGTCTTGCGCCTTCT
>CAJXPD010000476.1 GCA_913057785.1 uncultured Lewinella sp.
ATAAAATTCACTACCAGAAACTTCACGATTACTCTTGTCACACTACTTTATCCTTTGTAAGCACATTACTAAACTAAGTCTTTTTCATTTAATTTGATACTTCCATAGCGACAATCTCACTTATTTGACAACCTATTTACGAATCTTTCAGTACTTCAAAAGTTCTTTTCGAGGATGCCACCGCTAAGCTTAGCTTTTCCTCCCCGACATACCGATTACTTTTCTTAGATTTATTCACTTTTCAATAGATAGAAGCAAGCTGATTAAGGCAAATGAATACCAATATTAAAACAGGGGAAGCGGGTAGCTTATCACATATTGAAGTCTTAATTTTCCTCAGCTATTGCTGAGTTGTATGTCATTATAAGAAGCGGAAAAAAACATTTATACTGAACTTCATGAATATTTATGGAACACCCTATTCTATATCAATCCTTTAGGAAGTATATAAATTTATCTGTCAAAGACTATCTTGATTTAGAGCCTAAATTAGTTCATAAAACGCTAGACAAAAATGAATACTTAATCCGAGAAGGACAGATCATTAGACATTTGCCCTTTATAAATGATGGCTTAATGGCCAATTACCGATTAGATGAAAATGGAGATATTCATGTTATTCAGATTCGGTGGACAGGCTGGTGGTTAGGTGATATTTATAGCTTTTTCTCAGGCAAACCCAGCTCGTTCAATATTCGAGCTTATCAGCCCACAGAATTACTCATGATTAATCATGATACTTTTGATTTCATGACAAGAGAATATCCCATTTACGAAAGATATTTCCGAATCGCTATACAACACTCCTATATAAACACACTCAACCAAGTCTTCAATCTTCATAGCCAGAGTGCTGAGGAAAGGTACCTTGAATTAGTTAAAAACTATCCTACACTTTTAGATGACATCCCTCATTACCTAATAGCTTCCTTTCTTAGTATTAAGCCGCAATCTCTAAGCAGAATCCGAAAGAAACACAAAAATGATGGCCGTTAACATAGGTGAATGACATTTAACTTCATCGACTATAATTTTGTGCTTGTTGGAGGAATTGATACAGATTCTTTCAAGGAACTGATTTAAACTATCAAAATTATAAAAGATGAATAAAACCAAAATTTTCGCATGTATACTGGCATTGAGTTTTTCGTTTTCTTTTGTTAATGCACAGCAAATCGAAGCCCTAGGCGCATTGGAGTTTAGTCCCGAAGGAGTATTATTTGTAGGCGACAATGTATCTGGTGCCATCCACGCTATAGATCTAAAGGACGAAAGTCGAACCAAAGAAAAATTTGAAGTCAACTTATACAATGTTGATGCACACGTAGCTGCCGTGTTGGGAACAGCTCAAACTCATGTACAAATTAATGATATAGCAGTCCACCCTAAAAGCGGAGAAGTCTACTTGTCAGTAACTCGTGGACATGGAATAGATGCTTTGCCTGCCTTATTAAAAGTAAACGCAGAAAATCAGATAATAAATGTCGATCTAGCTACAGTAAAAACGTCTTCACAGGTACTGAATAACGTACCTAATGGTAGTCAGCAATTTGTGTTGCGCGGCACAATGGCTCCTCCTACACTTAAGGAAATGGCAAAATCCAAACGCCCCATGCGTGTACTTTCCATTCTTGATATGGAATACCACAAGGGGGAATTGTTTGTAGCAGGAATCAGCAATGAAGATTTCTGCTCCGTCCTGAGACGACTGCCGTATCCATTCAATGGAAAAGAAAGCATTAGTAATATTGAAATGTTTCACATTGCGCACGACCAATATGAAACTCGCGCGCCCATACGCTCTATGCTAGTCAAGAATATTGATGGCATAGATCAATTGGTAGCCGCTTATACCTGCAGTCCCATAGTATTGATCCCCTTGACAGAATTAAAAGATGGTGCAAAAGTAAAAGCTAGGACGCTTGGCGATATGGGCAATGGACAGCCCATCGATATGGTAGCTTTTAATATGCAGGGTAATGAAATGCTATTTGTAACCAATAACAGTAGAATGCCACAGGTAATACCTTTGAGTGGGTTGAATAATGCAAAGGTGGTTACTGAAAAGGATTTTGAGAGAGGACAAAAATCTGATTTAGGGCCAGTACTACCTTACGGACCTATGGGCAAGGCAGTCATGTTTGTGGGCTCTTCCTTACAAATTGATCTACTCAATGAATGGCAATTTGTCTCCTTGACACGAGATGCCCAAACCGGCAGTTTGGACTTGGAAACGGTTTACACCATGTTCCCAAACAAACTAAATAACCTTACTGCTGAAATGGATTTTCCTGGATATACCCCACCTAAACAAAATAAGTAAATCGTGTTAAAGTTCCTTTTCACCTTTACGCTTATTCTTTTGGTGACAGATAACTCGGGAGTTGTAGCTCAATCAACTCCTGAGTTGACCTTACAGGATAGTTTATTGGACCGACCGGCTTTTAAGTTATTTAGGGCTGAAGAAAACTACGATTATCTCAAGGATAAAGAAACCAGTCCTTACCAGGAAGACTATTTAGATCCGATTAAATTCATTGGGCTGAATGCTTCTAAAGATCTCAATTTGAGCTTTGGGGGTGAAATTCGGCTGCGGATGGAGGATTTCACGAATAGAAGATGGATGGATGAGCATGCAACATTTTACTCGCATCGCATTGCACTTCACAGCAATTTGAACGTCACTAAACACCTTCGTTTTTTTGGAGAATTATATCATGGCTTACTAAATCTGGAACAAAAAGAGTTTGCACAATCCGACCCATTGGATTGGCACCAAGGCTTCTTAGAAATCAAAATTCCAATCGAAAATAAACGCTTGAGTGTAAGATTTGGAAGGCAGGAAATAGCGTTTGGAGCAACCCGACTTATCGGGATAAGAGAAGGTCCAAACATTAGAAGAAGTTTTGACATGGGAAGAGCCATTATTCAAACTCCTCGGTCAAAAACGGAATTGTTTTATGGTAAAGAAGTTCAAGCACGATTTGAGGTATTTGACAATAACTTTTCTCTGTTTAGTGCAAACGCCCAAAACCCAAAACTCTGGGGCATTTATTCGCAATTTGCTCTTCTGCGTGATGTTGGAAAAATGGAGGTCTACTACTTAGGCTTTCAATCTCCCCAAGCGTTTTTCAATGATGCAGCAGGTGAGGATCAGCGACATACTATAGGCATCAGAAGATTTGGACAATTGGGTAAAACGCTACGGTATAATACGGAAGTGATGTTTCAATTTGGCGAGACGGGAGGTAAAAACGCAAAAGGATGGGCATTCGAAACGGATTGGACCTACCGAATCAATGATAGGAATTGGCAACCCGAAGTAGGCCTAAAACTGGATGTAATAAGTGGGGATAAATCACATGGTGATGATAGAATACAAACCTTTAATCCCCTATTCACGAATCCCGCCTACTTTAGCTTAGCAGGTATTATTGCCCCTGTCAATTTGATTGAATTCCATCCTTCTATTTCCATGCGCCCAAATAAGCAAGTACAAATATACCTTGAGTGGGCTTCCTTCTTCCGATATAGTATAGATGATGGCGTCTATGCTCCGCCTCGGTTTCTTACTATTGAAGGACAACAAACTAATAAGCGTTTTATTGGCAGCCAGCTAGCATGTAAAATAGCTTATGAATTTGACCAACACTTCAGTTTCGATTTCGACTTCAGTTACTTCCTCACTGGAAGCTTCTTGGACAGTACTGGGAATGATCTAAATATGATGCACATTGCTCCGACTGTCACTTTCAAATACTGAAAGAATAAAAATCAACTATGGTAAGCTTTCATTATAATTTGATCGTCATTGTATTGATGATAGGCAATTCTGCAATCTTAGCGCAAACTGATCTTACGATTATTCCTCCTTTGGATTTAGACGGAACCGTTAAACTCGACCTATCAACTTTTACAAATCACAGTAAAGAAACATCCGATAATGATTTGTTGGCTGTTTTTGTCAAAAATGGAATGGAGGGACATCTCTCCGAGGCCATTCAAGGACAATACAACAAAGAAGGCGACTACCTGATTTTTAAGCCCTACTTCCCCTTTGCAAGGGACATGACTTACATGATCAGAACCAAAAATGAAACCTTAGATAGTACCTATTCTTATCGATCATTTCAATTTGAGAAAAAGAATATTATTGAGCAGGCAGAGGTCATCAGTATATATCCATTAGCCGATCAGCTTCCTGAAAATTTATTGCGGTTTTATATTTATTTCAAGACACCTATGAAAAAGGGGCAGGGCTTAAAATATATACAGTTAATAGATGAAGCAGGAAATGTTGACCGGCACGCATTTATGGAATTCAAACAAGAACTATGGAGTGCAGATGGTAAAAGGCTAACTGTATTATTCGACCCAGGGCGCATTAAAAGAGGTGTATCTACAAATTTATTGCGTGGCCCTGCCCTGTTGGAAGGTAAGAAATACGAATTGATTATTACAGGAGATTGGGAGGATGTCTATGGACAGTCTTTGTCCATAAACACAAGCAAGAAAATTCAGGTAGTGGGTGCCTATGATCAGCAAATCGAAGTAAACAATTGGAGGATCAACAAACCAAGAAGAAATAGTCATGATGCCATCACCCTGCATTTTGATAGAATCATTGACCATGCCTTGCTCCAGTCCATGATTAAGGTAGTCAATGAGGGAGCAAAGCCCATCTATGGGCATTGGGAAATAGAAGAAGAAGAACGGTCCATAAAATTTATTCCTAAAACAGAGTGGGAAAAAGGAAATTACACAATCATTATCGATAGTCGTTTAGAGGATATAGCAGGGAACAATCTTCAAAATTTGCTAGACCACCATAAGACGACTAATAAGACCAATACCCAACCCCACCAGTACATCAACTTTAAAATGTGAATTTGTAGCTCCGCGGATTGTATCTTCACCAAGGACCTTACCGACGACAAACCTATGTACGTTGAAGATTCAATAGTAAACAAAACAGAGGAAAATCGGTATTACTTTTACAATGATAAAATAGTACGTTGGCTCGATGCCAATAAAGAAAAAGTGGACAGTTCCAGATTCGAGCCAACAGAGACAGCGTTTTGCAAATCGTAAGAGCACTGAAGGAGAAAGCAGGAGATTCGGACTTAGTACTTTGTAACATAAATTTCTCTGGTT
>CAJXPD010000477.1 GCA_913057785.1 uncultured Lewinella sp.
GATCCAGCCCCCTTCTATGTCGCTTTGATTCGACCAGAGTTGGGAAGTATAAGGCGCTGCATTGATGGCAATAATATCAGGCTTGCCATCGCGATTGTAATCGCCCAAGGCATTGCTGTAACTCCTAACGGTATCACCTACGAAGCCTGCTTCAGGTTGGGAGAAAGAGCCATCTTTCAAATTGTAATAAAAGGCACTAGATGTTATATCCGATCCCACTATGGCACCACTGACGTACAAATCTTGCCATCCATCGTTATCTGCATCCAAAAACAATGCTCCCCATCCCACGGAATAAAAGCCTACTCCAGCTGCTGCCGCTACTTCGGAAAAAAGATCATTTCCTTCATTGCGAAGCAACACATTCCCTTCTTCCGTATTGGTTGCATAAATATCTGATCGACCATCATTATTGTAATCGCCTACCGTCACACTCATTGCATTCATGGCCAAACCCGAACCGGAAGCTGAGCTGACATCAGTAAAAGTGCCATTCTTATTGTTAAGAAGGAGTGTATTTCTTGTAAAGCGATCATTGGCGGTGTATAAGTCGGGCCACTGATCATTGTTGTAATCCAAAAAAGCGGAACAAAAAGGAATTTTGGCGGGATCTTGAGCGCCTGCTGCCAAGGCTACCTCTTGAAAAGTGCCATCCGCCTGGTTCCTGTATAAAAGGCTGGTGTTTTCAGCAGGAGTCCCTGTGCGTTTTCCAAGATATAGATCTAACCAGCCATCCCGATCATAGTCTCCAAAGACTGCCCCGTAAGTTAGAAATTGCTCACTTGTCAAGCCTGCTTGCGAGGTAACATCTACCATCTCAAGATTACCCTCATTTCGATACAAACGATTCCGTCCATTGACACTGGCCATGAATAGATCCTTGTCTCCATCGTTATCGTAATCTACCCAAAGAATTTGCCCTTGTTGACTGTCATCCGAGATTAGGGGACTAATAGCTTTGAAATTGCCTTGGTCGTTTTCGAAAAAAGCAATGAGGTCCCCGTCCTTAGTGGCTAAGGTAAGATCATCCCAACCATCTCCATCGAAATCGCAAAAACTAACCCCGCCACTGGGAACGGCCGACCCGTAGTTATGTATAATACTTTGAATTTGAGCGGCGTCTTCAAAATAGATTTGGCTTGTGCAGATATTAATACTGCTCAAGCAAAAGATAAAGACTATAAGGTTTTTCGATGGCAAGAACCTATCTGTCCCAAAGTGTGATAAAATAGTCTTGGTTAGCATAGTAAAAAATAGGTTTCCTGGATCACTCCACAACCTCTATATCTATAGCACTGGTGTAATATTCAATTGAGGATACTAAACTGATTTCCTCATCCTCCTCTACATTATCTTGTCGTTTCACCAGATATAGCTTCCCGGGGCCTGGACGTAAGGGTGCAGTCTGGTCCGGGCTGAGGTCAAACTCGATGTTTTTGGCTGGTCCACTTAGGGTAATGGAATAAGCTCGGGATTCTTCATCAGAGAATAGCAGTACCAGTTGCTCATTGGCTTTGATCAAGCCTCCATTTACTACCAGCTTCATGCCCTTACTCTTACTAATCTCTCCTTTTATGAAGAAGTCCTCTATGGGCGACATCTCCAATAAATATTCGCGCTGTTGACCTTCATCATCCTTCATATTGAAAGGGAAACTACCGGTATACTCCCCTTGTCGCTCCAACTCATAACGGATGACCTTTCCTTGAATATTCTGCTCAAGCATTCCGCTGGATTGAAAAGCAACGCCACCTTCAATTTGCTTGGGCCTAGATTCATCAGGAGAAATGCCTTCACTAAAGGAAGCTTGGGCCTTTAACTGCGATTCATCCGATAGGTACCGAACAAAGAAGTCGATGAAAAGTTTTTCTTTGGGCTTTGTGGCTTTGGGGGCGTTATTTTGGCAGGCCCCCAGTAGTACAGAAATGCCAATTGTAAGAGATAAAAAGTAAAGTCGTTGCATAGATTGATAGATCTAAATAACCGGATAAAAATCAGTTGACTTCAATGAAAATAGAGAAGCGGGGATTTTAGCTTTTCCGGGTTTTAACTAGAATGTAGCACACCAAAGCATGGCTCTTGGTTCATCTTGTATAGGCATGCCATGGGAGCACTTTTTTCGAAATAAAATGGTCCCAGAAAGCTGGCGGCTTAGCATTTTAGGGCAACAAAGATAATTGGTTCTGCTAGAATAATCTGCTCCGTACTGGGCTAAAAGCTTTTTCCAATTTTAAAAACTTAGAAGTCTAAGGTCAGCAATGGGTCCGAATATGAGAATGGGTTGCCCCTTTTTGTTCAGATTAAAGAGGGCATTTCGGGATTAAGGCCTATATTTGCAGGCTTTCTGTAAAATCATTGTCTTCTTGAGGACCAAAAAAGTGGTTTAAGGGGAGGACGAAGAAGCATAAGAATACGGACCTTCGTTCCTGTATTCAGATAGCGACGCAAATGATGTGTTTTGTAAGCTGCATGATGAATTGTAAATAAAAAAAACAGTCGAGCTTAAAGGAAAACGACTATTTTTACATCATTAACCGCCTACTGACACCCTCACTTATCTGACCGCCCTTGTAAGTCTTCAACAGCTGACTAAGTTGTAGGCAAGACTTAACATAAATGATTTGTCTTTCGGGCTAAATTATGAGAAAACTCAACCTTTTATCAAGAACAACTGTGCGAAGGTCAATGGAAGCAAGAGGACCATCCTAGCTGATGGCCATGCCTCCGTGATGTCCGAGTTTACAGAGCAGAACCAATCAACAAACTAAGACAAATTGCTAGACAAAAGATTATCCTCATAAATCAAAATTGTATCGGATTTACTTAAACCCAGAACTATATGCTACGATCTTTACACTTGTTACTCCTTTTTTTCGTGGGGACTACCGTGGCAGTCAGTCAAACTTCTCTCTCTGGGAAGATTACTGATGATGAAACCAACGAGCCTATCATTAGCGCAACTGTAGTGTTGTTCAAGAATGAGGTTCAGATCACGGGAACGATCACGGATTTTGACGGTAACTATTCTTTTTCCAATATCGATCCAGGTACGTACGACGTAACGGTGTCTTATGTAGGCTACACGGACGTGAAAACCACCGGGGTTCAGGTCCTGGCGGGAAAGGCTATTAAGCTGGACGTGCAAATCACCGAGGGTGCATTGATTGACATCGGTGTGGTAGTAAAGGGCTATCGCGTCCCCTTGATTCAACAAGACAATACCACTTCAGGTGGTGTAATTACCAGTGATCAAATTAAAAACCTGCCTTCACGGAGTATTTCGGCCTTGGCTGCGACCACGGCGGGGGTCTCCAGTGCGGATGAAGGAGATGCCTTGAGTATTCGCGGATCTCGTGCGGTAAATACGGATTACTACATTGATGGTATTCGTGTAACAGGCGCGCTAATTCCGGAAACGGAAATTGAGCAGCTGCAGGTAATTACCGGTGGTATGGAAGCCAAGTATGGAGATGCGACTGGTGGTATCATTTCCATCGTCACCAAAGGTCCTGCTAATCGCTTTTCCGGAAATGCCGAGGTGGAGACATCTGAATTCCTGGATGAATTCAATAGAAACTTGGTGGGGGTGAGCTTAACTGGCCCGATCATCAAGAATAAAAAAGGAAAATCTATTCTTGGCTATCGTTTTGCTGGTCGATATACCTCCAGTGGAGATGATGATCCTCCAGCCGTACCGATCTATCGTATTAAGGATAGCAAATTGGCAGAATTGGAAGCCAATCCGACCTTTGTTCAAGATGGCGGGAATCAGCCTCAGGTTACATCGGAGCAGTTGGGACCAGAAGACGTAGATGTACTTGGTTTTCGGCCTTTCGAGGGCAGTAATCGCTTAGACGTTACGGCCAAACTTGATGCCCGAGTCAGTGATGCCATTGATTTGAGTTTTACCGGGGCTTACGTAAATACCTATAATAGATTTACTCCTGGTGGGTGGCGAACCTTAAACAGTCATAATAATCCAGTTTCTGAATTCGAATCCTATCGCGGAAACTTCCGATTCCGGCATAGAATTGGAGGTCAATCAAATGAAGGAGGTAGTACGAGTGCTATTCAGAACGCCTCTTATGTATTGCAGTTCGGATACGAGACCAATAACAGGAGTACCTATGACTACAATCATGAGGATAATATTTTTAACTACGGATATATCGGGAAATTCGATGTAGACTGGGTGCCCGTATTCAATAGAAACGATACGACGGGTTTATTGGAGCATGCGGATTACCTGCGTGTACTTCGTGGTTATGATCCCTCTAGTGTTAATCAGGTTTTGGCCAATTACAACCTACCTTTTGGATTTGGTCCTGAGGAAGGAATCAATGGTCAGGTGCCGGATATTATCACGCCAGAGAATTTCATGATTCCTACTTTTGCCTTGGATAACTTTAGTGTTATCAATGGTCGACAGGATGGACGTTTGACCTCTGCGTGGAACCATCATACACATGTGGGTCAGGTGTACAACTCCAATAGCAAAGGCGAAAATGAACTATATACCTTTAATGCGAATGTAGCATTTGATTTCTTGCCTGGAGGATCTGAAAAAGGGCGGCACAATGTCGAGCTAGGACTGTACTATGAACAAAGAACCAATCGCTCCTACACGGTAGCACCCTTTGGCCTTTGGGTCTTAGCGCGCCAGCGCGCCAATGAACACCTGGAGCAAGGGCTGACCAACGATGTTATTGGAACGATAAATGTACCGGGTACCGGTGAGGAAGCAGAATTGAAAGGATACTTTACACCCGCTTCGATAGACGAGACGAACCTGTTTTATCGGAAGTTGAGGGAAGGAATCGGTGTGCCACTGGATCAGTGGGTGAATGTGGATGGACTGGATCCTAGTCAATTGGATTTAAGTATGTTCTCTGCTCGTGCCTTGAATGACCGTGGTTTCCTAGGATACTTAGGGTATGATTACCTGGGGAATGAGTTTAATGGAACATTCGACGATTTCTTTAGTACGGTTGATCCTGCAACCGGATTCCGTAGCTTCCCGGTTGCTCCTAACCGACCCATCTATGGAGCTGCCTACATTCAAGATAAATTCACTTTCAAAGATATCATTTTCCGTATCGGACTTCGGGTAGATCGCTACGATGCCAATACCCGCGTGCTAAAGG
>CAJXPD010000478.1 GCA_913057785.1 uncultured Lewinella sp.
CTTCCTCGCTCAAAATTCGGGATGACTCATGTTCTCCACTATGATCATTAACTGTTCTTTAAAATTCTCGTCCTTTTAACATGCCATGCCAGTACATTTTAGGCAAGCCATAAGCTTTCAAGGCGTACATGCTGTAGCGCTCCTCCGCCTGATTGAAAGGGAAGCTCTCCATTGGTTGCTTGTTATAGTCAAATTCTGCTAGTATCAAACTTCCGTAGCCCGTAACCAAGGGGCAAGAGGTGTAGCCATCGTAGTGCTTTGGTAAAACAGAACCTGCCAAATAGGCCATAATATTCTCCGTGGTAGTCGGCGCTTGCTTACGAATCGCGGCACCCGTTTTAGAGGTAGGTAGATTGCTACAATCGCCAAGCGCGAAGACATTACTGTATTTCACATGTTGTGTCGTTTCTTTATCGACTTCTACCCAACCACTTTCAGCTGCTAGTGGACTATTCTTTATAAAGTCAGGAGCACTCATCGGAGGGGTTACATGGATCATATCGTAGGCTTCCACCGTCTCCTCTCCCGTTTCCATGTGGCGAAACACAGCCTCTTTCTTGTCGGGTCGCAATTCCACTAGGTCAGTCTTCCACACCCGTTCGATTCCGTATCTGTCAGCTACCTTGGTCAGCGAATCGGCATACTTCTTCACGGCAAAGATCCCCGGCCCTCCCTTGATAAACTTCTTTTTGATATTAGCTGCCACCCCATTTCTCCTCCAGTGGTCCGAAGCTAAATAAGTAATTTTGATCGGCGCACCACCACACTTGATCGGGGTTGAAGGGTGGGTAAAAATCGCCGTTCCCTTCTTCAGGTTTCTAATATTTTCAAAAGTACTTTCCACCGTATTGTAGGAATAATTGCTACAAACACCCGTTCCGGCTTTCCCTACACTCTCCTTAAGTCCTGGAATCTGATCCCAGTTGATCTGAATCCCGGCCGCCACGACCAGCACATCATAGGTATGAGATTCACCGCTGGACAACGTAACCGAATTGTTATCTGGGTCAAAAGTCACAACCCTATCCTTAATCCAATCTGCTCCTGGAGGGATATAGTCCTGTTCTTGTCGCTCCGATACTTCTTTAGGGAAAACTCCTGCTCCCACTAATGTCCAGATGGGCTGATAGTAATGCTTTTCGCTAGGATCCACAAGGGTGACAGCCGGAGGATTGGGTTTGTTGCGTAGCATCGCTGCTACCGTTAGGCCTGCGCTACCGCCGCCTATGACTAATACTTGATGGTGAGCCATAATCTTGTATTTTAGGATTTTTCGGAAGCCTTCCCCGTATTCATACCCTTACATACTTAGTAGCTTCCAATGCATCTCTCTGTTTAGATATTTCTTCCAAAGTGCTTCAAGAAATTCATGAGAAAGCCTAAGCCCTTTTGTCGATCGGGGTCCTTAAGTGACCTGAGCAGGCCAAAAACTCCGCCCACTTTAGCTGGGGCTTCCGCTTTAGCTTTGGTCAGGGCGGAATTAGCTGCACTAGCCGTATCAGCAAGGGTTTGTGGATCAAACCCGTTGGCAATGGCTTTCCGCATCCCTTCATCCATCATATCGACCGTCATGGCTATCATACCTGGCAATTGATCTCCAACCTTGAGTAAAGCATCTAATTTTTCGGCTACTTGAGGTTGGGTCACTTTCTCGGCTAACTGCAACGCTACGCCAAAGCGTTCATCTAGGCGTACGCCTTGCGCATCTGCCTCACGATAAGCCTCATCCACCATATCGCCAGCCATAGCCATCAAACCTGGTCCCTGCTGCATGAGAAGCGTTAAGTTAGTTACCGCTGTCTCTAAGGTGTCGATCCGCTGCAGCAGACGATCAAATGCTTCTAGGGTTCGATCCTCTGCTAGCCTGGCTTTCACACGTTTCCCAGCTTCCGTTTCAGGCCATACGGTTGAGGTCCCATTAGTATGCGTTTCCATATCTTATGAGTTAATGTGATTCGTAAAGTCTATGATTTTCAATTACACATGAATATATGAACAAATGTTCATATTTCAATATTTAGAGCACTTTTTTTGCTGTTGAATTCGGAAAAACCTGGTCAAGCAACTATTGACATAGTTTATCCATTCGAAGATAGCGTTAAGACTGGGCAGGCTGGAGGCAGATCGACCGACTAAGCTTCTACATTGGTCTGTAACACGAACAACTGATGAGCACTTGGTTCTTTGGTGTGCTTCTGATCTTGAAGATGTCCATCCACCGCTTCTTGAACACTCATATAGAAGTTCTCCTTTCCGATCGTTTCGATCAAGTGTCCTTTAACCAGGGAATCCCTCACGGGCCCCTTTACACCCGTAATCAGCACCGTTAGCCCCTCCTTTCGCCAGTCTTCTATGAGGTCGCTCAAAGCATGCATGGCCGTGCTATCGATGGCGTTAATACTCTCCGCATTTAGGATGATGGTACGTAATGACTTGTATGGCCTTGCTTGCATGAGTTCATGCACTCTATCCTTAAAGAAGTCGATATTCGCAAAATACAGTTGGGCATCCAATCGAATGATCAGCAAGTCATCTCGGCGTAACACAGCATCAAATCGCTCTACATTACGATAAAAGCTTGTACCTGGGACTTGGCCCAGCTCTGCTATGTGTGGTCGACTGGTACGGAAGATGATGAAACCCAATGAAAGAACCACTCCAATTCCGATTCCCTGTTCAATACCTAACCCCAAAGTAGCTAAGAAAGTGACGATTAACATCCAAAAATCACTGCGGTCAGCTTTCCAAAGATGTTTCGCTTCTTTCACATCTATCAAGCCAAAAACGGCTACCATGATGACGGATGCTAGAATTGCCTTTGGCAGGTAATAGAAAAGTGGAGTTAGGAAGAGTAAAGTCAGTACGATAAGGGAGGCGCTAAAGATTGAGGCTAAGCCCGTTTTGGCACCTGACTGGTCATTGATGGCGGTACGAGAAAAGCCACCCGTCACAGGATAAGACTGCAAGAAGGCCCCACCTATATTAGCTGCCCCTAGCGCTATTAGCTCTTGATTGGCTATTACCTTATAGTCTTTGTGCTTGGCTTGGATGGCTTTTGCTACGGCTATACTTTCCATAAAACTAACCAAGGCTATGGCTAAAGCAATAGGAAGCAGGTCTTGAATAGTAGTCCATTGTATTTGGGGAATGCCAAAAGAAGGCAAACCTCCAGGCACCTCACCTACGATCTTCACTCCTTGCTCTTGAAGATTCATCCCCCATACTAGCAGTACCCCAAACACTACGGCCAGCAGGGGACCTGGGATAGCCTTATGGAGTCTCTTAGCACCGATGATCAATACCACCCCACCTAAGCCGATAGCGAAGGTAGTCCAATTGACCTCACCCAGCTTAGTGATCGCCTCCAAAACGATTTCATGCACATGATGACTACGCGCAATTTCTACTCCCAATAGATGTTTTAGTTGACTTAATCCTATGATGAGGGCTGCTGCGGAGGTAAAACCACTAATAACGGGATGAGAAAGGAAATTGACGAGAAAACCCAATCGAAAAACCCCTAACAAAAACTGAATTAATCCGACAAATAAGGCTAAGGCAATAGCCAAGGCGATATAGGTCTCTGTCCCTCCCTCAGCCAAGCCTCCTACCCCAGCTGCCGTCAACAGAGAAACCATAGCTACCGGACCGACTGCTAGTTGTCTAGAGGTACCGAGAAGCGCATAAATGAGTAAGGGTAAGGTAGAAGCATACAATCCATAGATCGGTGGTAAACCAGCAATCATTGCATAGGCCATGCCTTGCGGGATCAACATTACCCCTACCGTCAAGCCTGCCGATAAATCTCCCGGCAGCTGACGCTTATCATAGCTTGGTAGCCATTCCAATATGGGCATGTAATCCTTGATCTTCATATAGCTGTTCTTTTGGCCTTGCTAAAGATTGTTTGTGCAAAGTTACTTTCACTCAGCTTGCCAGTCAGTGATTTGGATCACATGCCATTTCTATTTGCGAGGCTTTAAGAGACCAAGCGAGGTTTAGACCTCAGCCTGCTGCGGATCCTCTTCCTGGAGTTGCCCATTGGAGGAAGTATCAGGCTCCAAATAGTACATTTCCTTTACGGGTTTAAGGGGTCGTTTAAACCACAATGGTCTACGTAGACCATTGGGACCAGGTGCTGGTCGCGTCATCGCCAACCACTCCTTGTAGTTCTCGAATGACTTGTTGGTATCCACAAATAGATCCCCGTACTTATCTCCTGGCTGAGGTCTCTCGATTCGCACTCGCTGATGCCAGCAATGCATTCCGCTAATAGGGTCTGGATGCACGGCATGCGTGATGTTTTGATGGACACCACCATCCGTCCAAAAGATTCGCTTGCTATCAGGATCAGCACTATTGAATGGCCGAATCCCAGATACCGTTTCCATCTTCCAGCCACCCTTCCCATCATTGCCAATAGCCACCGTGTTGGTGGCCCAGCGATTTCCGGCATCTTGTTTTCGACGCCATCTACCTAGGTGATGAGAACAAGCAATCACGCCGGGCTTCATTCCCTGCGTTACCCAGACTTTATCTACGAAGTATCCAATGTCCGTGTTGAGTCGAACGAGATCTCCTGTTTTGAAGCCCCAGCGCTGCGCATCTTTTGGGTGCATCCAGATCGGATTTCGGTTAGAAATCTCCGTCAACCATTTGGCATTGGCCGAACGGGAGTGAATGAGCGTGGGTAGGCGGAACGTAGGCAGCAGGCAATATTCGCCTTTCTCCTTATCCAACTTCTCCGGATGGATGTGGCTTTTGATGTAGGTGGGGATCGCATATTCCGGCCAGCCCCAGTCAATCATCGTTTGCGAATAAAACTCGTTTTTTCGGGAGGGTGTTGGGAAGCCTACGCGGGCTTTTCCATTCACCATCACTCCTATTTCCTTGCCCCCCTTAGTAATCACGCCAGAGTCTTTGTCAATCTCTGCGCCATTCAGTTCTTCCCGACTCAATTCCTGCTCGTGCTTACGGTAAGTGTGCTTTTCAACCTCAAAGGCACCATACTTTCGCATATACTCCAGCTCCGTCAATCCTTCCTTTTTAGCAACTTCTGGCAGTCCCTTGGTGTTCTCGAAAATAAATTGATAGTATTCATCTATATTGATCTTCTCCCCTTTTCGGTAGGGCG
>CAJXPD010000479.1 GCA_913057785.1 uncultured Lewinella sp.
CCAAGGACTCTCGGGGGCTTCAGCTTGTTTCTGCCAGTATTGGAAGCTATGCCGTGCAATGGCTTCGGTGATGAGCACGATCGCTCCTTCCTCTAAGCCTGTTTCTCCATTGGAATTACCGGGAGAAGGGAGGGGAATAAAGGGACCAGGAATAGATAAAATATCCTTGAGAATCTTCTCCAATTCATCTAGCAAACTATCTGGACAGCATTGCATGGCTTTCTCTATTCGCTTCAGGTATTCGTATTCTTTGGCGGTGATGGCCTCTAGCTCTAGCAACATTTCATAAGGGCCTTCAAAGTAGTCTGTAATTACTTCTTTCTTTCTTGAGTCGTAGGAAACGACGGTGTTGGGATACTTTGCGTTAACGCTGTTTAAGATCAACTTTTGCATGGTTTGTTGATCAATCTGCTCTACATTAGGTAGGGCGATGATTTCGTCAAGAATTTGGTTGTGTAGAATGCCCGCTTCTTCAAAGGGGTTTACTAAAGCGGGTTCATCAATTGGCTTAGCCTCCTCCTTTTGACATGCGGTAAAAGATAGTAAGCAAATAAAGCCTAGCAGCATTTTCAATTGTAGCTCTCTCATAATGGTTTATGTTTCATGGAAAATTCGAAGAGATTATCTCTCCGTTTACATTAACCTATCTGAGAACAGTATTTGATCTTACCCTCGCAACTCATCTTTTTCCAAAAAGAAAGTATCAACCCAAATAAAAAGAAGATCTTAAATATCTGTTTATCAAATATTTAAAATACCAACCAGAATTAATAAAGAAACGATCAGGAGGGATAATTAAAAGGCAGTACTAGGGAGATTGGCTCAGGCGTTTCCGAATTTTTGAGAGGCCTACAGGCGTGAGGCCGAGGTAAGAAGCGATCAGATATTGCGGTACGCGCTGGAAAAGATCAGGCCGTTTGCGGAGTAACCTGAGATAACGCTCCTCATTACTGAGGGCATTCTTATTTGTAGAATTGACATATTGGGTAAGGTATTCCTCTTCCAGGGATTTGCGCCAAAAATGTTCCATCGCATGCGAATTACGCAAGCCCCTTTCGAAATCTTCTTTTGAAGCCGCTAAAACCTCACAGGGCTCCAACGCCTTGAAAAAGCATTTGGAAGGCTGTTCTCGGAGATAACTGTATAGATCTGTAAAGAAAGTACCTTCAGTAAAGAGTTCCACGACCTGCTCGCGGCCTTCATGGATGGTATAAAAGGAGATACAGCCTTTCTGTAGGAAGTACATGTGCTGTACATACTGCTCCGCCTTCAGCAAATACTTTCCCTTATCCAGGTCCATTCGATGGAAACAAGCTAGCACTTCATTCAGCTCATCTTCCGGAATGGGGGTTTGAGAAAGGATGGTCTCTTTTAATAATTTCATTCAGTATGCGACTAGGTGTTATGCCGTTTGAATGTTATCCGCTTCGGTAAGACCTAACTCCTTGATGCTGACCTCCCGCATTTCTACCTTGCGAATCTTGCCCGTCACGGTCATTGGGAAATCAGCTGTAAACTTGACATAACGAGGAATCTTGTAATGGGCAATATGTCCTTGGCAATAAGCCTTGATTTCATCAGCAGTGGCTGTTTCTCCCTCCTTTAATTTCACCCAAGCCATGATCTCCTCTCCATATTTTGGATCAGGTACGCCTATCACTTGCACATCACTGATTTTCGGGTGCCCATATAGGAATTCTTCAATCTCTCTCGGATAAACATTCTCTCCTCCTCGAATCACCATATCCTTGATTCTTCCAACGATATTGAAGTATCCGTCTTCATCCATGGTCGCCAGATCTCCGGTGTGCATCCATCTGGCCTCATCGATCGCGGCCTTTGTCTTCTCTGGATCATTCCAATACCCCAACATCACACAATAACCTCGGGTACAAAGTTCTCCCTTCTCCCCTACTGGTACTACCTGACCGGTTTCCGGGTCGATGATTTTAATTTCAGTATGCGGTAAAACTCGTCCTACGGTACTTACCCTTTTTTCTAGCGGAGCATCATGTCGAGTCTGTGTACTAACCGGACTAGTCTCCGTCATGCCGTAGGCAATTTCCACCTCTTTCATATTCATCAAATCATTGACTTGCTTCATTACCTCTACCGGACAGGGCGAGCCGGCCATTATTCCCGTGCGCAAGCTGCTGAGATCGTAATTATTAAAGTCAGGATGCTCCAATTCTGCGATGAACATCGTGGGCACCCCGTAAAGCGCTGTGGCACTTTCCACCTCCACTGCCTCAAGTACAGCGGCTGGCTCAAAGCCTTCACTAGGATAAATCATGGTAGCACCCTGTGCAATACAGCCCAGATTCCCCATCACCATTCCAAAGCAATGATAGAGTGGGACAGGAATAATCAGTCGATCCTGGTCAGTGAACTTCATGATCTCCGTCACCAGATAGCCATTGTTTAAGATATTATGGTGACTTAGGGTAGCCCCCTTGGGATAGCCGGTAGTTCCGCTGGTATACTGAATATTTATGGCCTCATCAAAGAACAAGCTACCCTGTATTTCGGCCAATTGTTCATCCGTTGCATGTTCAGCATGACTCAACATTTCCGACCAAGTATACATGCCAGAAGAAGGCTCGGTATGCAGGCGTACTACGGTCCTCAAATCAGGGACCTTTTCTGCCTTCAACTGACCTGGCTCACAAACATAAAGCTCGGGAGCCAACTCATAGATCATTTCTGTGTACTTGGAAGTTTTAAACTGATCAGCAGTGACGATCGCCTTGCAACCAGACTGATTGAGTGCGTATTCCAATTCATGTAGGCGGTAGCTTGGATTAATATTCACCTGAATCACACCAATCTTACTGGTCGCTAATTGTGTTATGGTCCATTCTGCACAATTTGGAGCCCAAACCCCTAGGCGGTCTCCTTTTTCCAAACCTAATGCTAATAACGCCTTAGCACATTCGTCCACTTTCTCTCTCAATTGACGGTAAGTATATCGAATATGTTGATGGCGCACAATGAGTGCATCATTGTCCGGATATCGGTCAACTGTTTGATCGAACATATCACCAATCGTCATCCCAATAAGCGGCTTATCACTGATACCGCAGGCGTAGCTAAGCTTTTTCATCCCATTGCTATTTGTGCCTGGTAAAATACATAAATTGAAAAAGCTAGGCAAATACCTCTAGGAACATAATCAAATTGTATCTAGCTAGAGAAGAACAAAAAATAATTTCGAATTAAAAAGAGGATTGGGTAAATTGCCGCCGTTAGCAGAATGAAACGAAAACAACCGCTTTAATAGCAGTAATTCCTATTTGAGTTACCCTAACTTATCCTTTCCTCAAATAGTCCCATACCTGTTTTTGTACCTTACTCCATTCTGTTCATCAAGGCGCTACAGTAGATCATCAGCTGATATGCATACAAGAGATATAGTGTGCCGAAATTGACTCATTCACCTTCATCATAAAGCAATAAACATGGGCAAATATGTAGATCACAATGGTACAAAGATCTATTACCAAGAGCGCGGGCAGGGAGAGCCTCTAGTCCTCCTAATGGGCTTTGGTGCCGACGGTAACACCTGGGAAAAACACGTAAGTGTCTATGAAAAACACTTTCGTTGCATTCTAATTGACAATAGAGGAGTAGGTTTGTCTGATCAACCGCCAGGTCCGTACACGACTGCTATGATGGCAGCCGATTCAATCGCGGTTATGGATAATGCGGGGATTGACAAAGCTAGGGTAGCCGGGATCTCTATGGGTGGTGCCATTGCCCAAGAATTATGTCTCAATTATCCAGAACGGGTAAGCAGTCTCGTTTTGATCAGTACCTGGCCTCGCTTTAACAACTATGCAACAACGGTCTACGAAAACTTGAAAAAGTTACGCAAAACGAGCCATCCAGGAGATTTTATGGAGCTACTACAATTATGGATATTCGCTGCTCCACATTACGAGAAGCACTTAGCCGATCTTCAAGCAGGTCAGCAAGAAGCGGCAGCCAATGACTCACCGCAGACTGCCGATGGTTTCGACGGTCAACTAGACGCTTGCATTGGACATGATGCTGTATCAAGATTGCCTCAGATCAAGGTTCCTACCCTAATCACAATCGGCATGCAAGACATCTTCACGCCTCCGGCCTTTTCCCAAATATTGCACCAAGGAATTGAAGGGTCACAGATGATCGAGTTCCCCGACGGCGGGCATGTGCATCACTGGGAAGATCTGGAAAGATTCAACACGGTAACCACCAACTTTTTACTAGAGAATTAAGCATATGAGCAAGATTAAAATTGGCTGTGAAACTTACACCTGGCAGATGCCTGGGGAACAATATAAAGGACGGCTGGAGCACATCCTATCCATAAGTCAGCAGGCAGGTTTCCTGGGCATTGAACCTGAGACCAGTTTCCTACAACACCTATCGGACCCCAAGCTGATGAAAGAAGCACTGGACGCTAATGGTCAAGAGCTTCCCGTGCTTTGCCTGGTGGAAGATTGGCTACATCCGACGGAAACAGATGAAGAGAAAGCACATGCGGATCAGTGGATTTCATTCCTCCAGCACTTTCCAGACACCCTGTTTCTATTGGTGCAAATGCCCGGAAAAGATCGTAGCAACCTAAGAGAGCGCCAGCAAAATCTGCTGAGCTGTGTGAATGCCATCGCAGAACGGGCCAATGGCGCTGGAATAGATTGCTCCTATCATCCTAATTCTCCAGGTAGCTCGATCTATCGCACGGAAGAGGATTACAAAATACTGCTCAATGGCCTCGATGCTCAATATATCCAATACACACCTGATATCGGACATATCGCGAAGGGCGGTATGGACCCACTCGCCATTGTCAAGCAATATCGCGAACTGGTGAATTGTGTGCATTATAAAGATATGTATAGCGATGGGCGTTGGGCAGCATTGGGTGAAGGAGATATTGATGTGCTTGGAATCACACAGTACCTGAAAGATTCTGGCTTTGAGGGCTGGATTATAGTGGAGGATGAATGCGATGAGGCCATTACTAATCCAGATCAGGTAACGTTAAATGCGGGTGCATATGTAGAAGCTAAAATGCGTCCGTTACTAGTTAGTTAACCCAAGTGGCGATGAATGAGCGCAAAAAAGGAAGATTTTGC
>CAJXPD010000480.1 GCA_913057785.1 uncultured Lewinella sp.
CAAATATCTGACGCATTTGAGCTCCTTAGAATGAATCGAAACTTGCATTAACTAGTGAAAACATGAGTTCTATCAAGCAGTTTTTGGCGCTTAGCGCCCTAGTACTTATTTGTCAATTACCTGGTTTCGCGCAGATTAATATCATCATACCGGAGTCCAGTGGCAGGTCCCGAGCAGCTGAGCCTATCACGCTTGGCGTCCCCTTTTCCCAAGGTTCTCTGACTAGTATAGATCAATTGGGTATTCAAAATCCCAATGGCGAAAATAGGGATGCGCAGTTCCAGATTATGTCCAGATGGCGAGATGGAAGTATTCGCTGGGTCAAATGTGATTTTCAAGCTAGCGTTTCGGCTAATGCAACAGCAAATTATCGGCTGCTAACAAATAGTAACCATCAAACAGAGACTGACCTCACCCTTGAAGAAAACGGTAGCGAAATAATAGTAAACACGGGGCCCTTGCGTTTTTCCGTAAGTAAGGAAAGATACAATCTCATAGATCAAGCTTTTCTCGATCTAAATCAAAATGGCAGTTTTGAATCAACTGAGGAAATCATCTCCAAAACCAATTCAGAAGGATGGGTAGCCACGCGCAGCGGCGAAGATTATCATTCCACCCAAGCTGCCCCAAGCCGAATACTAGTAGAGGAGCAAGGACCGATGAAGGTTGTGATTAAGGTGGAAGGTAGACACTATGATACACAAGGGAATTTCTTCCTAAAGTATGAAACGAGGATTTATGCCTTTGCTGGTAAACCGTACATTAAGGTCAGGCATAGCTATGCAAATGGTACCTCCGTTGGAAGTTTAGGAGATTCCGGCTCTTCGGCCTTCGGCGTATCTGTGCAGGAATATCGATTGGGCTTAGACATCAATTTGTCTGGGGAACTATCCTACCGGATCGGTACCAATGGACAAGGTACAGCTGGGGTCTTAAACACCGGATCTATTTCTCTTCTCCAGAAGGATCGCCCCACCGTAGCTACCCCTTTTCAATTCGAACTCAAGGAACAGTCGAACCTAATGAGTACAGGTACTAAAGCTGATGGTTGGGCTACGCTTTCGGATGACCAATGGGGTATGACCTTCTCCTCTCGTTTTTTCTGGGAGAAATACCCAAAAGGCTTACAGTTGTTTGCAGATGGCCGAGTAGAAGTACAACCCCTGCCGACAGAGGAATTCCTTTGGGCCGCGATGGGTTCTGGCGATGAATTCCTGTTCTACTTCCATCCAACTACTATCACATCAGATGTCCAGGATCAGAGCTATGCCCTTAGCAAGTCTCCATTGATTGCCCATGTAGATCCAGATCATTTGGCGGAAACCGAAGCTTTCTATGCCTTGGGTAGCTGTACTTCCAGCAGATGGAGTAATCTCGATAACTTCATCAATACCACTACCAATAATCATCTGAGTAACCGGGATGCCCTGGATCTATATGGTAATCTGCACTTCGGAGACGTCCCTCGTAATCAATGGGAATTAGGAGATGATCGCGACCTATCCACTTGGGGCAATAACTATTACGATGCTATGCTAACCAGTGCTCGCCTATTCGCCCAGACAGGCGATCAACGCTTCTACAATGTAATGCTACCCATGGCATGGAACAACATGGAGACCCAATGCTTTCAGACTTATGACGAGAATGATTGGATGAACGGCTATAACCCATCCTACTCCTTAAACCATCGAGCTACGGGTCACTATAACCAACATTATGGAGAAGGCATCTGGTACTACTACTATTTAACTGGAGATGAACGAGCCAGAGAAATTGGGCTCAGGGCCGCCAAAAGTATCCGTGACTATCATCTCTGGGGCTTAAACAACCCTAATGCAAGACTAGCCTACCAAAATGCCTCAGCCTGTTTGGAGGCCTGGAAAGCCACAGGTGAGCAGTCTTACCTGGAAACCTTCAAAACCTATGTGATCGACCGCATCTTAGCTACCCAGAACAACTACGGCATGATCGGAGCCTACAGCGCAGAAGGAGGTCTCGATTTTCCTGGAGAGCAAACCTTTATGATGGCCTTGTTTAGCGATTCCGTGTGGAAGTACTTGAAGGAATTCCCGGAGGATGAGGCAACCAAGGATCAATTGCTCCTCTTAGCCGATTTCGTTGATCAATATGCCCGAGTAAATCCGAATGAAGAGACCTACTATAACTTCTGGTACTCCCCTTCTGAGCCTGGGTTACCACAGTTTTGGTTGGGCGGGACTTCTGATGACTACGTTTATTGGACTGGAAAAAGCTTGATCTCTGGCTTATATGCCTACGCCTACGATCTAAGCGGCGAAGAGAAATATAAGACTATGGCGGAAACCACCATGGACTTCCTATACAACCAAGGCTTTGGCAACCAGGAGGGCAACTTTTCCTGGGGTAAAGCCTCGAGTGAAGCTATGAAAAACGTCATCCACAGTGCTGCCATCCTTTGTCCCGGACAACCCACTCCTACAAAAGAAATTAACACTGCACCTAAAACCCTAAAGGTGTTTCCTAATCCAACACGGGAAACCCTACACCTATTCCCCATGGCCAGTCTTGCTGGTCAAAATTATCGGATCGTGAATATGCATGGCCAGATCATTCAGTCTGGGCAAGTTCCAAATTCTCTATCCTTAGAAATCACCCAATTCCCTACCGGCATTTATGCCATACAGGTAGGCCAAATGACAACTAAATTTTCTAAAACCCAATGATGCCGAATTCCTCGTCATCATCACTAAAATCAACCAACATGAAAAAGTTCAGAAAATTCATGGCTGCCATGACAGTCGCTGCCACCCTTTGTTTACCAGGCTGCCCAGAATACTGTGAAGGAATCAGCGGAGAAGAAGGAGAAGGCTGTGAAGATTGCAGCGGTCAGATCATGGATGTGCAGGATCAGGATCAGTTATTAGCTATTCTAGAACAGTAAAATAGCTCATCTGTATCCAATTGAGATCAAAAAGTGAGTGTCGCAAGACGTGCTTAAACCAAAACTTTCCCTTAAACACCCCAATACAATCACGTTTTGTGATACTCATCAATTCACCAAAAAATCAATGAAAAAACTCAATTATGAAAAACGCTTCTTACCTAATTTTGGTAGCTTTTGCCGTAATAATGCTTACCACCTCATCAAGTTGTCCCAAACAGCAAGCCTGTAAGACTTGTACCTATCAAGCCACGGACGGACAAACCTTCACAAGGGAGATTTGCAGTGAGATGGAAGAGATAGAGTTTCTTGATGGCTATCAAGACTTCAATCCTAGCTGCCCGGAATAAACGAAATTAATTAGCTTATGATAGGAAGACTTCAGCGGCCCATATCAAACGGCTGTCCTGAAGTCTTCCGCTCTCAGTCACTAACAGATTTTGAAGCGTCTCGCAGCAGTAGTCAGTGACTCTTCACCTCCCTCCGCCATTTGAAGTCGCTGTTCTATCTCTTTAGAGGTCTTAGTGATCGACAATCCACCTAAAGCCGTGCAGCGCAATTCATGCGCGATGCTATTCCCCACATCATTCATGGTAGCAATAACCTCATCTAAAGGAATCAAAGCATCATATTGAGCTAAGGCCATATTGGCGCAGGATAAGGCATTAGAAGCCGCCATTACATTACGGCCTAAGCAAGGCGCTTCCACTCGATTAGCTATCGGATCACAGATCATTCCTAAAGAGTTTTGCAAGGCCTGTGATGCAGCCGATAATGCTTGAGACAAGTTTCCCCCAGCCATCTGTGCAATCGCTGCAGCAGCCATGCCCGAACCCGATCCACATTCGGCCATACATCCTCCGACTTCCGCCGCAAAAGTGGCTCCCTCCGCTATAAACACGCCAATCAAGCCTGCACTTAGCATAGCTTTTACTACCTCATCCTCCTCTAGTCCTAAACGCTCCGCCACGCCCCAAACGGCTCCTGGCAATGCCCCACAAGAGCCCGCCGTCGGAGCGGCTACTATCACTCCCATAGAACTCTTCACCTCCATCATGGAACTGACAAATAATATGACTTGGTTGAGGGCATCTCCCGGTACTAGATTCCCTTTCAACATCTCCTGCTGAAATTGCGGAGATTGGCTCCCTAAAATGCGATCTTCATAGGAAGTACCCTGAATTCCCGAATCGATGGAGGAACGCATGATTCGAATGATATTGCGCATCTTTTCAAATACCTCCTCCGAAGAGAGGTTACCACGGGCCATTTCGTAGGCCTGGGCAAGTTTCCAAAGCGGCCAATTCTTATCTTCATTGAAGACCAACATTTCGGCGCAGGTGCGAAACGGAACAGATAATCCTTGGCGGGAGCGCACTGGTAAAACCGGATGGATTTCCTTTAGTTGCTTAACTATGGGCAACTGTAGTAGCCGAGTTTTCAAGTCAGCAGATAGAAAGGCCTGGCTTTTGATCTGGATGAAGGGAATACGGCCCCGATGTACTTTAATCTCATCAAAAGCATTGGCTTCCACCGCTAATTCTGCCAATATCTGTTCAGGCTGATCAGCATAAAGAAGACTTTCATTATAATCCCCCATCATATGTAGCGGATTACCATCAATCTCCACCACCTCAATCATACCACCTCCCAAAGAAATGGCCGTCAACTCTCGCATTTCCACCTCATTGAAGAGAGTGAGTTTGTAAGTATTCGGGTGATCTGCCTGAATATCTTCAATGCGGATTTGAATATCGAGACCGGCCTCTTCCACACCTTTCAGATAATGTGGCAATCGATCATCATCGGCATCCCAACCTAGCAATCCGCCAAACAAGCCCATATCCGAACCCTGGCTTTTATGTGTAGTAGCTAAGGAACCCTTAGGGTCGTATTGAACAATCACTTGATCCAAATCCCCGCCCATTAGGTCGCGAGCAATCCGGCCGATGCGCAAAGCCGCCGCACAATGTGAACTAGATGGCCCACGCATTACGGGGCCTATGACGTCGTTGAAAATACTAGGAAAATTCATGGCATATTCTTTTAGAATTCCGGAGCGAATGGGGCCTTAGACTTCCGAAGTCTTGAAGACTTCGGAAGTC
>CAJXPD010000481.1 GCA_913057785.1 uncultured Lewinella sp.
TCAATTGCGCCAATGATGCCTGCCATATCCTCTTTATCCAATGTGAGAAATGTGCCACTAAATATGACTCTTGCTGTTCCAAGAAGTGCCAGGATTTCAACGAATTGCCTGAGGAGCAAAGGGAGAAATTGAAAGGTACTATCGAGTTCAATGGGACAAAGTTTGGGAAAGGCCGGTACAAGGCCTTCCGTAAGGATGAAGGGTTAGTTTTGGAATAACCGTATGCTCCTGCAAAACATCCGAAGTCTTCTTGAACACTACTTAGATAAACTTCGGATGTTTGCTTCCCTGCACAATTTTCTTCTTGAAAAAGAAGGACAATTTCACGCCCCCAGTGTACGATATAGTACAAACAATCAATTCGTGCACTATGCTACTCACTCAATCACAACCTACCTTTTCCTCCAATATTCGCTATCTTAACACCTCTACACAATTCAAAATGACTATGAGAGGAATCTTCACGCTATTGGCCATTTCATGGCTTTCTATAGGCTTCAGCCAAGCCACTGGCAAGATCGAATACAAACAACTAGGACTGTCATTCGTCATCCCAGAAGGTTGGGTGGGTCAAGAAACCCAGGTGGGATATATGATGGGCTCTAATACCATCCCTGGCGTTATCCTCTTACTCCCGCATGATGTACCATATACTTTACAGCAAATCAAGCAACAGGCGTACCAAGGACTCAATGAAGGGAATGGGACGGCCTTGAGTCTAAACGGGGAATTATCTGATTTGGGCAAAGAATCCGTTGGTGGTCTGTTTACTGGCACTTTGGAATGGCAGCCAGCGAAAGCCTATATAATTGGCATGCGCAATCCGCATGGCTTAGGTATGACCATCGTTGCTGTCACTACAGCTGAAAACTTCAATGATAAATACCAGCAATACGCTCAAACGGTCATGAATAGTATCCAATTCAAGAAGCCAGAATCTAAGGAAGATATTGGCGAGTGGAAAGAATGGATGAAAAATGTGAAATTGACCTATATGGATTCTTATTCCTCCGTTTCTCCAGGCGTGGATGGCATGACTGGTGGGGGATATAGCATCAAAAAAGAAATTGATCTTTGTGGTAAAGGGTACTTCATTTACTATGGCTCAAGTAGTTTCAATGTTGGGAGTGATAATAGTTCTGCCTTCGATCATTCCACTTCGGATGGTAATGGCTCTTGGGATATCATTGTAGGACACACTGGCCAGCCTACACTTGTCTTGAAGTACAACAATGGCGAAACGGCCTCCTATACCTTGACCTACGAAGATTCCAAGCTATACCTTGATGGTACGCGATACTTCCGTACTACGCAAGGAGAATATGCTCCTTCTTGCAATTAATCTAAAATTGGAAATGGGAAAACTCTATGCCCCATTTCCAATTTTGTCCTTCCAATTTTAGCTTGCCTTCCCCCTAGAATCTCTTTACCTTCGAGCTAGAAACAAATCCAAGCATGGAAGTAAATCTAGCCGAAGAATTCATCGCCCAATCCATCTATCGGATGGAGGAAAAACTTACCCATTTTGAAAAGGCCATGGCCCAGGCTTCAGAGGAAGACATCTGGAAAAGGCCCAATGGCAGCTCTAATACCATTGGCAATATCATTATCCACCTTTGTGGCAATATCACACAGTATATACATTCCTCACTAGGAGAGGTGCCAGATATTCGCGAACGTGATGCGGAGTTTGCAGCCGATGGAGGCAAGAGCAAGGCGGAACTCATGGCTATGCTACGGCAAACGGTGGAAAAAGCCAACCAAGTCATGCGAGACCTAGATCGCTCAAGATTGCTTGAGGTACGATCAGTGCAGGCCTATGAATTTTCTGCTATTGGCATCATCATTCATGTTGTAGAGCATTTCTCCTATCACACTGGTCAAGTTGCCTTTTGGGTCAAACAACTTAAAGATGTAGACCTTCAGTTTTTTGCTGGAGTAGACTTGAATAAGAAAAATATCGTTTAGACATCATTAATGACTTGATCCCATTTCATGGATATTAGCCAACAGCTGCTTTTTTTCTTCAGCGCCCTAGGGGTTTTCAACGGCTTCTTACTTGCCTTTTTCTTTATCGCAAGTTGGAAAAAACGGGGAGCGCCGCAACTCTTCTTCGGTTTCCTTTTGCTCATGCTTTCGATCCGAATTGGCAAGTCGGTATTTTATTATTTCTTGAGGGATTTGCCCAAAATCTATTTACAAATAGGACTTTCGGCTTGCTTCTTCATTGGCCCTTTTTTATGGTTCTATCTACACTCCAGCATCAAGCAACAATCTCTACCTACAAGATCTCAGAAATTACATGTAAGTATCCTTGCCTTAACCATAGTGGGTATTGGCGTTTACTACCCCTACGCTGGATACCCTGAAATTTGGAATAAATACATCGCTCAATTTATTTATGGCGTTTGGTTGACCTACCTATTGTTAGCGACCTACACCCTATGGCCTACCCTCAAAAAAGGCATGAAAGTCACGACCTCTTTCTCACCGACTGAAAAGTGGTTATTGATGGTATGGGGGATTAATATGCTAATTGCTTTCAACTACCAAGCCGCTTTACATTTCAAGGCAAAAGTTTACATCCTGGGGCCATTGATATTTTCTTTTTCGTTCTATGGCCTGGGTATTTACTTACTAGTAAACCGAAAACATGGTCTTCCGTTGAGTCATGTGACCAGGAAGTATGGCAACAAAAAAATCCAGGAAGAAAAAGCCAATCCTTTAGTCAAGCAATTGCAAACCATTATGGAGCAAGAGCAGCTCTACCGCAATTCCAAGCTAAAGCTGCAAGACCTTGCTACACGTCTATCTATATCTCCGCACCAATTGTCTCAACTGCTAAATGACAACTTGGGCAAAAGCTTCAATACCTTCATCAATGAGTATCGAGTAAAAGACGCCTGTCGGCAAATCTCGGAGTTGGAGCATTTGAGTTTAGAAGGGATCGGCTTTGAGGTGGGCTTTAGTTCTAAGTCTACTTTCTATGCTACTTTCAAAAAAATGGTCGGAACTACACCGGCTAAGTACAAAGCTAAGCAACAAGAAACAGCCTCCTAATCCTTGCGAAGCATGTCTTAGACACATGTTGTTGAGCTTTTCTCAATTCTAGTGATCGTACTTCCCCTAATTCCACACATAAACTTACTCTTTCTCAGGAATCAATAAAGCTTTGGCCCGTTCCACGTCTATACGGCTAGTCGTGTTGCCTTCCATCTGTTCCAGATCACTTAAAAACAAGGTACCTAATTTGAACTCTCGCTTCGGTGTCTCCACAGGATCAGTAACCAGCTGATCTTTCCATTTCAGGTAAATGTCTTGTGCCTCCATATACTTGCCTTGGAAAAGTAGGGCAGCTGGTAAATGAGCAATATACAAATGGGCCGATGGGTCTAATGCTACCGCTTTGCGGGCCGCTTGTTCGGCTTCCGCAAAAAAATGCTCCTGTAGCGCAATTTGGGATATACCATAATAGTTGGTTGCCATGTTCTTTTGCCAGGCGGTATCAATAGGTTCCACCCGATCAATGAGTGCCATATGTTTTATGGCATGCTGTAAGTAGCGCTGTTTCTCCTCCTTATCGCTCGTTCGTTCGCTTAGAAAGAGATAGGCAGTAAAGGCCCTCTCATGATCAGCGAAATCAAGATCACTGAGTGGTTTGTCCCCTAATAATTCAGTAAAGATTTGGAATGCTTTTTGGGCTTTTTTATCTCTTCCAGCCATGTAGTGATCAAAGGCTTCATTATAGCGTTCTGATTCGGACACTGTTCTTTCCTCCGAGGAACCAAAATGAGAAACATAGAAGCCAATATTTAGCAGCAAAACCAATAACGGAGCCAACAAGAAGCCTGCCTTAGGATTGGGTGTCGGCCCAAAACGGCCATCCGGTAAAATCGCTGGGGCATTCGGAATCGCATCAAACACCATAGCGCGATCCGTTTTGTGAGGGTCATACAAAATCAGTTCTTCTGTCTCATCTTTCAATTTATCACTATCTAGTGAGCTAACGAGGGCGGTTAATTGACGGGTTGTTCCTTCTTTCGTCTCAAAAGTGAGGTAATTCCACACGAGCTTGTCACTATCTAGTGAGTTAATAAGGGCGATTAATTGACGGGTTGCTTTTTTCGGCTGAAGAGTAAAGTAATTCCACACGACTTTGTGAGGTTCCGCCTCCCGGTCCGGTTCTTCTTCTTCGATCCATTTCCCCACAGTTGCCTCTCCATGTCTCAATAGCCATACTGCCCGCCAGCCCTCCCTGTAGGTGAAGTATATCAATGATGCTATTCCTAGGCCCAGAAATGCCATTCCAATTAGGAAGGCCACCACCAGCCCTAGCAAATTGGGGGATATGCCCAAAAAATCAATTACAGCCGGTCTACTAAGCGTATAATAAAGCCACATTATTAAGCTGCCGACTCCTATAGCAACCCACCCACCCCGCGCATACACATGATTAGTGAAGACCAACATTCCGGTCAGCCAGGAGAGTTTGCGTGAGGGAGGAGAAAGGTGTTTTGCCATTATGAGAGAATTGGTGGTATGGTTTGTCTATTTAAAGGTAAGGTTTTGGGGAGGTAGGGCAACCACATTTCGATGTGGAGTTGGGGCAAGCTCAACCTCAGTGTTTTGAGTATCCATGAAATGGGGAAAGGTAAACTTCTCTAAAAAGGGCAACAGCACCTGGATAAGACTTCCAAATGCTAGGTTAGCAGTGACAGGACTACAAATAGTCTATTGAACCAATAAGGTCTTGGCTCGCTCAACGTCCATACGGCTAGTTGCGGTGCCTTCAATCTGTTCCAGGTCACGCAGAAATAGGGAGCCTAGCAAGATTTCCTCTTCATAGGGAAGCAACTGATCTTTCCATTTCAGGTAAATGCCTTGTGCTTCCATATATTTTCCTTGGAAAAGTAGGGCCGCTGGTAAAGGAGTAATATACTGATGGGCCGCTGGGTCTAATGCTATCGCTCTGCGGGCCGTTTGTTCGGCTTCC
>CAJXPD010000482.1 GCA_913057785.1 uncultured Lewinella sp.
GGTCGGAATACCATACTTGTTCTGTGACGTCTTTTATTTGAAACTTTTGATGAGGTATAAGCGCGTTTGGACTGATAAATAGGTATTGCTAAACCAAGCTGCAGTCCATCATTTAGCTTTGCTAAGTTACGTAATTATTGTCAAATCAGAAATGTATTTCTGAATTATTTTTCCTAAAATCCTGATTGTAATACCATATGACTGTTGGCCAACGGATTAAGCACTTTAGAGAAGGGAAAAAACTTTCAGTGACTGACTTTGCTCAATTGGTGAAGGTCTCCGAAAGAAATGTATACAATTACGAGGCAGACAAGACCTCTCCTCATACTTCCTTTTGGGAATCTTTGTTTACCGTTTTTGAGGAACTGAATCCCAAATGGATGTTGACGGGGAAAGGAAGCCTTACTTTGGATGGGAATGGGGGAGAGGTTAGGGAATCTGTAACTAGCTATTTGAAGCGAGAAGAATTGACGGATCTCCTGCGTTTAATAGAACGAGTTAAAGAACTAACCGAAAAGGTAGCACATCTAGAAAAGGAAATAGACGACTTGAAGAAAGAATAAAATGGCCAGCTTATTCTGTTACTCGACTAATGTATCGTTGAACCCCTAAATAGTCATCGTCCTCGACTCCATCACTGTCCCAATCAACAATAGAAGAAAACTTCAACAAGCCATTTGGTTGTTGACTAATGGTGTATTGGTAGGTCACATTTGGCTCAATCATCATGAGCGTATCATTGAAGACGTTCCACATACCTCGATCTTCACTTACTACATCTCCCTTGGCATTGAAATATGCCCTTCGGTACTTGTTGTCTAGCTCATAATAGGTCTTGACAGGCTTAACAAAGTATACCTTATCCCATTCCTCTTCCTTGATCTCAAGTACGTAAGTTGAATCGGTGTTATCAAAACTATTGACTTGCACTTTCAGAGAAACCATTTCCCAAGTTCCAGGTAAGGTTTTGGCTAAGTCTAGTGTTTCAACTTCTGCTTCCTGATTTTTAGGTTCAGATTGGCAGCTAGAAACAATTAGTACCATAAGTAGAAAGAATCCAATTTGCTTAATCATACGACCGTTTTCTATTCGCCGCAAAATAATCAAAATTGTCTAAATGGAACCACCGGTTAACCAACGCATGATGAATACTAAAGCTATACTGACGACCAAACCAAAGAATACCTTAGCTAAGTCCATTCCGAGCATTTTCCATGTCTTGCCGACAACCTTCTTCTCCAGTCGATAACGAACGGCAATTTCTCGTCCAGCCAACAGGCCGAGGAAGACCCAGGTAGTACTCATAGGTACGTTGTTCAACTCTTTGAAATACAATAGCACCAAGCCATAGATGAAGTCAATGATGGTAGCGGATCTAACATCAACCGTATTGGTTTTAGCTTTCACAATCTCTTGGATTGCACCCCCACGTCCGTAGAAAATATAGGCCAGCAGGCTAAGCAGTATTATTAGAGAAATAGTCAATTCAAGACCACCAAGCGACCGAGGCAAGTAAACATAGATATTAGCGAAGTCCTGAATCAACCACTGAGACCAGAGAAAACCTGTAGAGAGCCACTGAAGCACGCTCCATACTTGCTTCTCTTTCTTTTTGATCGGGTTTTCTATAAATCGCTTCTCAACAGCCTTCGTGATCAAGATATACACAACAATCGCTGCTCCAAATGCCACCGCATATCCCAATAGGGATTTAGTGACCATGCTACCAAGATTCTTTGGGTTGAAGAAGGTGAGTATCAGAAAAGAGGTACTAACCGGGATACCTGTTCGAGTAAGGACCATCAAGGTCAGCGGAGGTAGTAGGTAGGCCCATCCAAAGTTTTCAGGGATTGGATATTTTGACAACCTAGAGTAGGAGACATCTCCACTGTAATTGAACCAGCCATAAACTAGGGTAGCGGTAAGAATCGAGCCAGCAAAAATCCAAAGAATGTACCAAGGTCGATCTTCATTTGAACTCAGGAATGTACCTAGTGTTTGAATACTATCATTTCCCACAACTGCATATCCAGCTAGAATAAAACCTAGCCACGCCACAATCATTGTATAATCCATTGGGTATCGGTATTGTATATGGTGCCAAAGATAATGATTCAGGTGTAAATTAAATGTGAAGAATTATTGCTTAGAATTCTCCCAGTCCTGTACCGCTCCGCGAAGCTTATTTAGGATGGCTTCTATTTTATAGTTCTCCTCTGATAATACATGTGCCTTGCCTTCATGTTCTTCTATAAGTAATAGCCGGGTAGCTCCTCGCTGTTGGTTAGGGTTTACCAATGATTTATTACCCGCGACCGTGATGCTTGCATTTTTAATATCTCGGAAGAAGCTTTTTCCATAAGTTGTTTCGATGGCATCCACGTAGATGATGACCGGACCCGTCTTTTTCTGAGTCCAGAAAGTGAAGAAGGAGGTCCCGAGGGCGATCATTCCTAGAAAGAATAGAAGCATGGCCAGTATGATATTTCGTTGTCGATCCTTGCCCTCTTCCTTCCTTAAGAATAACCATACAGATAAGGCAAAGCCAATGATCCCTACTGCCACACCTGCCCATACAGCTATCTCTGAGCTGTTTTCTATAGGGTCAAATCGAATAAGGATTTCTTCCATCTTGTTTTGATATTTGGTATTATTGTCATTTAAACCTTAATGTTAGCGGCAGAGGCTGGCGCTACGCCTAAGATTGCAGGCTACTTCACTGTGCTTTAGATATTGATCGTAGATGATAGAAACACAAGATCGTGCCTTCTGGATTTTTCAAGCTCACCCGAAAAAGATGCATTTGGTCGATGCGCTCAGAGCCAATGCACTTCATTCCTTTTCGGTTAAAGCACACAAAGATAAGATTCGCGGAGGAGATAAGGTTATTTTATGGCAAACGGGTAAAAAATCAGGGGTTTATGGTTTAGCTACGGTGCGTTCTTCACCAGAGGAGATGGAACTCCATAGTGAAGAAAAGGATTATTGGGCCGAATCTAGTGCAGCCTCCCGGGTCAGATTAAGGGTGGACTACAATCTATGGAATCGTCCAATCGACGCCAAGACAGTGAAGGATCTTCCCGCATTTGAGCATTTCAATGCGGGGCTTTCTGGAACGAATTATATTGCTACTGAAGAGCAATACACCGTATTAGAGGGAATGCTTCAGGAAACCAATGCGTTGGAAGAGCCACAGCCGGAGTACCTGCTGCGAACTTGGCTAAACCCTCCACATAACCTAGTACTCTATGGACCGCCCGGCACAGGTAAAACCTATCAAACGGTTAATCATGCACTGTCAATCATTGAGAACCGCACTTTAGAAGAACTAGCGATAGAAGATCGAGTGGCGCTGCGAAAGCGATTTAACCAATATATGGGACAGGGGCAAATCGCTTTTCTGACCTTTCATCAGTCATTTGCCTATGAAGACTTCATTGAGGGAATCAAACCAGTAGTACATGAGGGAAAGATAACTTATGAAGTTCAAGACGGTATATTCAAGATCATGTGTGATGATGCCCGAAGGTGTCTGCTGGAAACACTAGTGAATTCTCAGGCTTTACCGACCCAGGAACTTAAGTTCGGTCAGCTATTTTCGGCCTTCTTGCAGTATATAAAGGGAGAGGACTTTACATTTTTTACTACCCCGAAGAAGCGACGGATATTCCTACACCGGGTCTTGAAATTTGGCAACCTTTCGGTAAGAATGGAGAAGTCTTTTTCAACCCTTACGGTGTATAAAGACCGAATTAGGAAATTGTATCAAACCTATCCTCATCCTGAAATGATACAATCTATTGAAGATATTCAATCGCTAGTCGGGACAGAACCTCCAAGGGTATATCTAGCCATTTTTCTGGCCTTGAAAAACTTCGAGGCTGATCTATTGCAGCAATTGGAGCTTTTGGCAGAAATAAATACGGGTGGTGAGGATACGAGCGCCTTTGAATTCCCCTTGATTACAGAATCCATGCTGGCTAGGTGCCGTAAGTACGTGATTATTATTGATGAAATCAACCGAGCAAATTTATCGGCGGTATTTGGCGAACTTATCACCCTACTGGAATCAGATAAACGGGAGGGAGGCCCAGAGGCCCTTAGTACACTTCTGCCATATTCAAAAACCTATTTTTCGATCCCCCCAAATCTATACTTAATCGGCACCATGAATACTGCAGATCGTAGTGCCGAGAGCTGGGACCTAGCTTTGAGAAGAAGATTTACCTTTAAAGAATTGGATGCTGACCCCGCCTTGATACCTGAGCTCCTTCATCCCCCAATGGTAGCAGGAATTGATTTGATGCGCCTACTGGAGACCATAAATGCTAGACTAGGGCGACTATTGGATAGAGATTACAAGATTGGTCACGCTTTCTTTCTGAACATACATTCTTTAGCCGAACTTAAATCTGCTTTTTCGCTGGCAATCATTCCGCTACTTAGGGAATTCTTCTTTGATGATTTGGGGAAGTTGGGTTTGGTACTTGGGCCCCAATTTGTTCGAATTGAACGGCAGGAAGAAGAGGACTTTGCCGAATTTGACTATCCCTACTTGAGCGAATTTATTCACCAGCCTAAATATGTATTACAACCCATCGAGGAACTTACAGAACCCGATTTTATTCGTATTTACGACAAAAACTATCAAGGATAATGCTTTATCTGTTCAATAAAAAAGGAAATAAATTCGGCAATGCTCAACAACTATATTGGAGTTGTTTGGTATTCTGCACCATGGTAATATTGAGTGCTTGTGGCCCCTCAGGAGCAAAGGTGGCAGCCATTGACCTAAACGAACGCTTTGTGCATGCGCTGTATACCGGTAACCTTACGGTGGTAGATTCATGCCTGGCAGCTGGTGCAGATGTGAATACGCGAGATGTGAATGAAGTGCCTGCGATAATCATCGCAGCAAATACCGGCAATCAGGATATAGTGAAGAGGATACTAGCGGCTGGAGCTGATGTAGACATTCGAAGTCCATTG
>CAJXPD010000483.1 GCA_913057785.1 uncultured Lewinella sp.
CTGAAATTTCACGACTACTTTTGTCACACTACTTACTACAACTGCTCCAATAACCACTCTTTTTCAGTCAATACCTCAGCCGCTTGAATTTGCTCCCGTAAGGATTTCCGTCTTTCTCTATCATACAAATTGCTGTTAACTAGCTTTTTAGTGAACCGCACAATACTTAGGTAGTTGGTGCGATGATACCCGATCACGGCTTTTCTGCGAATGAAATTCTTCATGGCATCTAGGTGCGCATTCAGTAAGTCAAACTCGTCCAATTCATAATATATCTTAAGTAGTAAGGTCTTTGCGGCGAGGTTCAGCAACAGATCTCGATAGTTAGCCTTTTGCAACAAAGGGAGGGCGGTCTCATACTGCCCTTGAGCGTATGCCAGACGGGCTTGATTAAAGCTGTAAGAGCTTTCACGATGTTGTTTGGGTAATCTGTTCTTGTACCCTTCGATAAATGTTCCTACCCATTTGTACTCCTTAGTTTTTAGTCCAGCCGTAGCAATGTTGTGAAAGGTGAAGTGTGACAGCTCTCCCTGATCCAAAAAAACATCTGTGGCTAAACCCGCTTTATAGAGGTCCAACATTTCATGTATGAAGGCTTGACTACCACTATTACCTTTCTTCACGCAATAGTTGATGGCTAGGAGGAATAAATCTCGAATCTCTTCTTGCGGGAACTGCTGTGAATGCTCAAATAGACTACGCTTAAAATGTTGGAAGTGCTCACCGTTTTCAGGCTCGATTAAGGTATGGTAGTAGTAGTAATAGCAAGCTATTGCAGGTTCTTGGAGTAGTTCCTTGCTACTGATGTAGTTCAAAATTTCGTCTAACATGCCGATGTCGAACTCAGATTGATAGACTTTTTGATGGGTTAGTAGTAGACAGATGTGGCGGAGTTTTGCGGTGAAGTAAGACAGATCCAAGGTATTAGATAAGCTCTGTAGGGCTTCTTGGCCGCTATACTGTGTCTTGGACACGTTTCTGGAGCCTTCGAGTTGCAACTGAAAGTTGAATTGCCAATACTCGGCATTTCTATATCCTTCCTCTTCCAGTTTTGATTGAGCCTGAGCTAGACTTCGCTGAAAGTGTTTATCCAACTGCTTTTTTCTTAGCGCTTGAGCTTCATACAGCTTCATTTGAGCTGCACTTGATACGGCCTCTTCATAAGCCAAATAGGCTAGAAGTTTTTGGTACAAACGACTGATTAGCAGGCGCATTTGCTGGTCGTTGTAAGCCTTGTTCTGATACAGCTTCCCAAACAGATAAACTTTCTCAGGAAGTACTTCATGCTGCTCGTAGAAGCTTGATAGGTATTCCCATAGTTGCTCCAATATGTCCTGTTGATTGAAGAAAGGAGAGGCGATAAAATGGCTAAAGGAGCGTTTTTCGACAGGCGAAAGTTGCAGAAAAAGACTGCCAAAGCGAGAATTCATCATAAGTTTAAGGTCAATGAAGGAGTTGGCGTGTACAATTATTTTTTTATTGGGTTGTTATTCAATTATTTATGATAATTAGGGGATGAATGTATTGTACAAATTAAGGAAAATGTTCTTGTTCCACTAGTAGCAAGTTCGCATTTTTGAAGTATTGAAAAATAATAATCCCGCATGCTTTTAAAATCTCAGGAAAATGAATAAAACCCTACTTCTATTTTTGCTCTTTCTACCCCTTGGAAACTTAATGAAGGCTCAGACCTGCGATCCAGATGTCAGTCCCCCCTTACCTATCTGTATCAATGGCCTAGCCGTTACTCTAGAACCCCAAGTCCCCCCAACAGATCTTGATCAAGATGGAATTATCGATTCTTTGGCGGAAACCGTTTGGGCACAGGATTTCATCGCAAGTGTTACCGACAACTGCACGAATGAGCCCATTCTCCGAATGGAGTTCTTAGATGATGGTGATGGAGTTGTCGTCCCTCAGGCAGCAGCATTGTTGTTCACCCAGGAGAATATAGGTATTAGTTTACTTAGAATTTGGGCGGGCGACAATGCCGGTAATTGGGATTTTTGTGAAACCTATGTGTTAGTCAATGACTCTTCAAATTGTGCTGGAGACATTGTACCACCTTCTGCTGTATGCCAATCAGAGGTCAGTGTTTCACTTAGTGCAGAAACGGGTACTGTTACGGTAGAGGCCGCTACGCTGGATCGCAGTAGTGCCGATAATTGCACGACCGATCTGAATTTTACGATCACTTTGGATGGAACGGCAGCCCCACAAAGTTCCCTCGAATTCGATGAAAAAGGGACCTATCTAGTCACACTTACTGCCATTGACAATGCCAATAACAAGGACCAATGCCAGGGCTATATCCAGGTTTCTGATAGTGATGGAAATCCTCCGGATTGTTCTAATGATAATCTTGCCCCACTGGCCCTTTGTTCCCAAGACCAAGTTTTTCGCATTACGACCGTTGCCAATCCCTTTGTATTAGGAGCTTCCTTTTTAGCTGCGCAGAGTTTCGATAACTGTAGTTCCAACCTAAGTTTTGCCATAGAGGAAGGTATTGGTACAGGCGTGCCACCTACGGATGAGTTCCTTTATTTTGATGAAACTCAGGTAGGAATTAAGTTAGTAACAGTTTGGGTGACAGATGAGCAGGGAAATCAAAACTCCTGCTTATCAGAAGTCAATATCGTAAGTGACTTCACCCGCCATAATTTTACAGGCTCCGTCTTTATCGACGATGGAGACTGCCAGTTGGAAGGTGGTCAGGAAAAAATTGCAGGGATAGATGTTCGTATTTCCTTGCTGGTCAATGGGGTGACAGCTGCAAGCCTCATTAGTACAACCTCGGGTACCCTCAGCCCAAGGTACGCGGGATACATCACTGAATTTACCCCCACTCGCATTGGTTTTGCTGGTCGCTCTATCGAGTATGAAGAGGGCGATGAAATTGACGTTGAAGTGGTACTTTGGGAAAATATCAGTACCACTTGTCCCAATAGCGTGCTCTTTGAGGATATTACCGCTGGAAGCAACAGTACAAATCCAAGCAAGAACTTCGGCATTGTCGCCGATAGCCCTTGTCCTGAACTATATCTAGATGTAAGTACCCCTTTCCTCCGCCGATGTTTTGAGACGATCTATTGGGTGAACTACTGCAATTATGGCGGGGTGAGCGCCAAGGACGCTGAAGTACAAATTGTATTTGATGATTACTTGGAGATATTGGATAGTGGATTCCCTTGGAGTAGCGTTGATGGTCAGGCGTATACCTTTGATGTCGGGGATATCTCTCCCGGTGATTGCGGAAGATTCTATATAAAGGTGAAGACTTCCTGTGATTCGGAACTAGGACAGTCGCATTGTACGGAGGCTAAGATTACGGATAGCAATGATTGCAATGGAGATAGTGTATTCGAAGGCCCCGAACTAGAGCTTAAAGCAAAATGTGAGGGCGAGGAGGTGAAGTTTGAGATTCGGAATATCGGTTTAGACATGACCGAAAGCCATCACTATATCGTCATTGAAGACATTTTGATGCTTCAAGATGGCCAGACCGATGTTTTGTTAAGTGGTGAAAAACAAGAGTTTACGCTACCCGCTAATGGTTCCACCTTTCGCTTAGAAGTGGATCAGGTAGACGCTTATCCCTGGACCAAGATTAGCGGTATATCCTTGGAAGGCTGTGGAGAGAACGAAGTGGGGGACTTTAGCCGCGGCTTTGTGACTCAATTTGCGGAGTCAGATTGGCGACCCGATATTTCTATAGATTGCCAAGAGAATATTGGTGCCTTTGATCCCAATGATAAGCAAGCCTTTCCCAAAGGAGTTGGAGTAGATAAGATTACGAAAGCGAATACTGAAATAGAGTATATGATCCGTTTTCAAAACACGGGAACAGATACTGCTTTCAATGTGAGAATCGAGGATCAACTCTCGGAACTACTGAATATTAGTACGGTTAAGCCAGGAGCTTCCAGTCATACTTACAGTTTCTCTATCAAGGACAATCGAATGATGGAATTCCGCTTTGATGACATACTCTTACCTGATAGCACCACGAACCTTGAGGCATCTAACGGCTTTGTGAAGTTCAGTGTTCAACAAGTAGCAGACAATCCAATCGGCAGTTTGATCGAAAACACCGCAGGTATTTACTTTGATTTCAACGAGCCAGTTATCACGAATACCGTCCAACACTTGATTGGGGAGCCTTTGGTATCCTCAGATCAGGAGCCTGAGCGTGGTTTACTCAAGGCAAACATTATTCCGAATCCATTTACCGAATCTACTATTATCCGACTTGAAAGCCTTGAAGAACAACCCTTGCAGATAGCCATATTTGACTATCTCGGCCGTAGAATCCGAACAGAGCAGTGGCGCTCTAATCAGCATGTCCTACATCGAGAGGGCCTAGCTTCGGGTATCTATTTTTTCACGATTAGAGGAAGAAAAGGGGTAGTCAGTGAAGGCCGATTAATTATCCAATAAGACAGAGCATTTTTTGACAAGACTTAAATGAATCAGGTGTAATTATGGCGCCAAAGCCATTTGAAAACTAACACTAGCAATCTTTCGTGAGGGTTTTACTAAACAAAGTTTGTTGAAGTTGACAAGACCCCCTCACCAAGAGGTCGGAAAGGGAAGTTGGCAATACATGCTATCAGACGGAACCTCCCTCTTCCGACTTCCTTTTGCTAAAAAGTTAATCCCATGAACATATCTCTTGCGCCTGTTCGCTGGTTAATCCTCATTGGATTATCCATATTTCTATGGTCGGCTTCCTTTTCTCCAAGTTCTTCTGCGGGCATGATTGAAATTTGTGATAATGGATTAGATGACGATCAAGATGGCTATATCGATGCCTTTGACCCTGATTGTCAATGCAATGGTCGACGGAGCCCCAATTTAGTGCCAAACGGGGAATTCAATGAGACGACTGGCTGCTGCACTGATCTTGGCCAAGTCAATTGCCTCACAGATTGGAGGGTGTTGGGACCTAGTCCTGATTATGTAAGCGATAACTGTTCGG
>CAJXPD010000484.1 GCA_913057785.1 uncultured Lewinella sp.
TTCAAGGCAACGCAGAACCCGTGACTATCAAGCGCAAGACTTATCACTACGCTTTGAATTAAGTGGCGTGGTAGACGTGGCAGGCTTCGTAAAATACTCTGGTGGTAAAACATACGGACAAATACCAAGGGTGACTGTTGGTAGAAACACCAACAGTGGCTAGGGATATAAATTATTGGAATGAGAATCGGTGTTTTTTTATTCACAATACTATTACTAGGGGCATGTCAGCAGGAGGGGAATGAGCCCCAGCGGCCCTATGCACACTGGGCAAGACGGTCAGTGTTGGATCAAAGACCAAGAATGCTCACCTTAGCCCTAGCCCCCGATCAATACGCTGCTTATAATGTAGAAAAATGTGGCTTGTACAAATTGTGGCAAGGTGGCGTTTTTTGGGATGGTGCAGCCTTTAATGACATAAAAACGGTACAGCCCACCACCTGGGGCTCGCCTTATTGGGAACAGGCACCTGAAGAAAGAACTTGGCATGTCAAATGGGACAATAGTGAAGCTACGCTCAAGCCTCAATTCAAAGGCTACAAGATCCAAAGTAACCGAATTACCCTCCAATATGCTTTAGCATGGGAGGAGCAGGACATTTTCATTACAGAACAACCTGATTGGCGGGTTGACGGTGAGGATAAATTGGTTTTTCAGCGGATCATCACGACTCAAGGCATTCCCAAGGAAGCAAAACTCTCCTACCAGGGTTTTCCGCTGAAGGCGAATGGTCAAACTGTGATCGAACAAGATTTTTCCGCTATTCCTACACCGCCATCACCTCCTCGCCAAGCTTCCGGGAACAACAGCCAGTATTGGCTCGATCGGAGCGGCTGTAACACTTGCCATCGAATGGAAGAACAGACGATTGGCCCTTCCTATCAGGCTATTGCTAATCGCTACGGACCAGACACAGAAGAATTCGTTCAGTTGGTGAAAAAGATAAAAGAAGGAGGGGCTGGTGTTTGGGGAGAAGTGCCTATGAGCCCTCACCCACAGCTGGCAGAAAAGGATATTCGAAATATGCTTAGGTATATTCTTTCTTTACAACCAAAGGATAAACCCAAAGCAAGACATACCCAAAGGGTCTCAAGATCGGTGCAACCTAAGCAACCGGGCTTTGGCGCTTCCCTCGAGGCGGTGCACCCTTCTTTTGACCTACAAAACATTCGTCCCACTTGGTTTCGGCCGCGGGTAGGTGCGATGGATTTCCATCCTGATGGCCGGCTGCTGCTGACCACCTGGGATTCTATTGGGGCACTTTATGCATTGCAAGGAGTAGAAAGTGGCGATACCAATCAGATCAGGATTGAACGCATAGCAACAGGGCTCTCCGAACCTCTAGGCTTAAAAGTGGTTGGCGAGGATATTTTTGTACTACAGAAACAAGAGCTATCGCAGTTGATAGATGAAAATGAGGATGGGATTATTGATGAATATAGAACGATCTGTGATGCCTTTGGCGTCCGGCCAGATTTCCATGAGTATTCCTATGGTTTAACTTACAAAGAAGGCTTCTTCTATGCCAACTTGGGATTGGCGATGCGCCTGATGAGTCATGAAGTGCAATTAGAAGACAGAGGGACGGCTATCAAAATCGGATTAGATGGCAATTATGAGAGAATAGCCACAGGTTTACGGCAAACCAATGGTATTGGCTTGGGGCCTGAGGATGAAATTTTTGTAGCAGAAAATCAAGGACAGTGGGTGCCAGCTTGTAAGATCATTCATTTACAGAAAGATCGTTTCTATGGTTGCCAATATCAGACCGGAGATCGGTATAAAGATGAGGTAGAGGCACCACCTGCTGTTTGGTTACCCCATAATGAAATCGGTAATTCTCCAGGGCAACTTGTCCGGGTAGAGGAAGGAGTTTACGCGGGGCAGCTACTGCATGGTGAGGTTACGCATGGAGGGATTAAACGAGTATATCTGGAAAAGGTAAAAGGGGAGTATCAAGGGGCCGTCTTTCGCTTCAGCCAAGGCATGGAGGCAGGTGTGAATCGGCTGGTATGGGGCCCGGATGGTGCGCTCTATGTAGGAGGTATAGGAATGAACGGAAACTGGGGGTGGAAAGGGAAACAATTTGGCTTACAGAAGCTAGTCCCTAATGGTAATACCCCTTTTGAAATGTTGGCGGTGCGGGCGCAGCCAGAAGGGATCGAGGTGGAATTTACGGCTCCTTTGGCAGGGGACCAAGGCGAGGAAGCTTCCGATTATTTCATAGAGCAATGGCGCTATGAAGCCACGCCTAATTATGGTGGTCCAAAGCTGGATCGGCAGGAGTTGAAAATAGAGGCGATCGCTATCTCTCCAGATCGACGCCGAGTGCAGTTAAAGGTGCCGGGAATGAAAGAAGGTTTTGTCATCTACCTTTTACTCAATGAGGATTTGCAAAGTAAAGAAGAGGAATCTCTTTGGGCTGGAGAAGCTTGGTACACGCTGAATCAGAAGCCAGGAGCAAAGTGACAACAAAAACCGACTAAAATCAGGAATATCCCTTATCGTATTCCTTAAGTCAATCATAAAATGAAAAAACCAACCAACAAGCACATCTCTCGCCGCACTTTTGTCAAGCAAACGGGCACGGGGCTCGCCTTGACACTCAGCGGTGTTTCTTGTTTAACTGAAAAAACTATGGAGGATTCAAGTACTGCTAAAAGCATTAAAGTTGTCGCTGTGGATTCTAATTTCGAACGGGAGCCTTTGGCGCAACCCTTTGGTTTCAAGGGTGGTTCGCTGGATAACATCTGGCAAACGCTGGCTTATTTGGAAAGTGAATCAGGGCAGCATGGTATTGGGATAGGTGTACAAAGTGTATTATGGTCTGATGCCAGCGTATTTGCTGCCCATACCCAGCACGGCGGCAATGCCCTCATGTACGCCATGAGCGAGCGCGCCTTACAGCTAATCAAAGGGCAGTCCTTTACCGATCCCATTAGTTTACTAGACAATGTATTGGAAGAAGTATACGCCTATGGGAAGCAGATTACCCGCAATCCCAACCTGAGGAAAACCTTTGCGCTTAATGCCCTAGTAGGTGTAGATAATGCGGCCTGGGTATTGTATGCTAAGGAAAATGGCATGACGCATTTCGATGAATTAATTCCAGCGAGTTATCAGTCCGGCTTATCGGCTAAACACGACAAAGTTGTGGCGATTCCCGCTCTGGGCTATGGCACACCTATTGAGACGATCAAGCAGATGGCAGACGATGGATTTTTTATCATGAAAATCAAAATTGGCGCGCCGGGAGATCAGAAGGAAATGCTAGAGAAAGATAAGGCCTTTTTGAAAGCCATCCACGAGGCGATTGGGCATTATGAAACCCCTCATTCTCCTGATGGGAAGATTCCTTATTATTTTGATGCCAATGGCCGCTATGATAAACAAGAGACCTTGCATGAATTTCTGGATTATGCGGAAAAGATTGGAGCCTTAGATCAAATTGCTGTTTTAGAGGAGCCCTTTGGCGAACGTAATCAAGAAGATGTGCGAGAACTTACGGCTCGTGGTCCACGTGTAGCCGCTGATGAAAGTGCCCATACCGATGAAGATGCATTGACGCGCATACAACAGGGGTACAATGCCATTGCGGTGAAGGCTGTGGCCAAGACTTTAAGCATGACAATGAAGATCGCGCAAGTCGCCTACGAAAATCAAACTCCTTGTTTTTGTGCAGATCTAACGGTAAATCCTATTTTGGTAGAGTGGAACAAGGTCGTAGCGGCTCGCCTACCCGCTTTCCCCAATTGGGAAATGGGCATGCAGGAGACCAACGGCTGGCAAAACTACAAGTACTGGGATCGAATGAAAAGCTACCACCCCATGCCCGATGCGAGCTGGGTATTACCTCAGCAAGGAGTATATTTAACGGAAGCTGATTTTTTTGCGAATAGTGGAGGAATCTTGAAGGCTTCGCCTCATTATGAAGAAATGTTTGCAAGTACTAATAAGTAACAACATATGGAACGTCGATCATTTTTGAAAAAAACAGGGACAGTGGCTGCCGTAAGCAGTCTGGCTCCTAGTGCATTTATAATGGGACAAAATAAAATGATGGGTAAACGCAAATTCAAGATGTGCCTTAATCCAGGAGCGATTGGGGTGAGCGCCAATCAATCGGATCTGCTTGACATGGCGATCAAATACGGGTTTGAGGCTATAGTCGGAATGCCAAGCGATTTGGCTGCTATGTCAGAGAAGGCAACGAGTGTTTATTTAGATAAAATGAAGGCCAATGATATCAGCTTTGGTATAGCAGGTTTGCCCATACAGTTTCGGGAAAGTGAGCAGCGTTTCCGGGATGATTTAGCCAAGCTGCCGGAATTAGCCGAAGCCTGCCAGCGCTTTGGCGTGAAAGGCATGGGCACCTGGATCATGCCTACCCATAAAAACTTGAGCTACCGAGAGAACTTCAAGCAGCATGCCAGTCGCCTCAAGGAAACGGCTAACATCATCGGACACTATGGCATCAGTTTGGGCTTGGAGTACGTAGGCCCAAAAACCTTGATGGCTAGAGACCGATTCTCCTTCATTCGCACCATGACGGAGACCAAAGAACTGATCGAAGCAATCGGAGAAGACAATGTAGGTATTCAGCTGGATAGCTTTCACTGGTATTGTGCTGGAGAAACAGTAGCGGATCTACTGAGCTTAGATAAAGGGGATGTCGTAACCGTTGACCTCAATGATGCTCGTAGTGGTTTCTCTGCTGATGATCAGATCGATGGCAAGCGAGAGCTTCCTGCCGCCACTGGCGTAGTGGATGTGAAAGCATTCTTGGAGGCTTTGGTACAAATGGGCTATGATGGCCCTGTCCGCGCCGAACCCTTTAATCAGCCTTTACGAGATATGGAAGATGACGCTGCGCTGAAGACTACTCATGCAGCAATGAGTAAGGCATTTGGCATGGTTGGAGGGTAGCTACTTTGGGCACTTAGACTTCCGAAGTCTTCAAGATTTC
>CAJXPD010000485.1 GCA_913057785.1 uncultured Lewinella sp.
GCAGAAAAGCAATGGAGTAGGGAAATGGAATGATTAACTTGCAAGTCCAACTCACGAGCAGATTGCGTGTAATCACCTCCACACCCCTCCCAGAAGGAAGTTGAGGTTATTACTGTCCCCAATTCCTGGTAATTATTGACCGCCTGGTCGATGTGTTCATACTGTTCAATATTATATAAGTGTAAAACGGCAGCTGGCGCTATACCCATGGCTCTGGGATCTAAGTTCCCACCACCAATAGCCAGGCCGGCTGTCATATCTCCATGCGAACCTCGATCAAAATCAGTATGATCGAAGACTCTTCCTGCAAAATCAATATGGTCTACGCCTCCATCATCCCCGATGGCTAGAGCCACTCCACGACCATCCAGGCCAGAACCTGGGCCAAGATTGAGCCAATTTCCCCTTTGCTGCTGTCTTCCCACTACTCCCTCGTATTTGGGTACAGCAGGGATACATTCTAGATAGAATACAGAAGGGATAGCGGCTAGCTCTAGAATGGTTTCTGGACGAACTGCTACTTTGAAGTAATTATCTCTAGCTTCTATTATCTCAATCCCCTCAGCCAGCAACTCTAAGCTCAAAGAAATTTTTGAGGCGTGACGGAAAGGATACAAGTTGAGTAAAACTCGTCCTTCTTCGTCTAAAGCATAGCTCGTATACGCATTGTTAGACAAAGTTCTGGATAGCTTATCATCAGCACGGATTGTATCCCATTGCACTAAACCAGAGATACTACCCAAATCTGCTGATTGGGGTAAAGCAGCCAAATAACTTTTGTTTTCTCGGTATCCGATCAAATCAATTCCCCTTTCTAGCAGCAACTTTCGCTGCTCAGAGGTTTGTATAGTTTCAAATTGAAGTTGGAGGTACTGATATTCATCTTCTTGTATGCTATCAGTGACCAAAAATGCATTTTGTATTAGTAATTGGGACCTTTGAAAATCTAATGAATCTTCTTTTTTGGTGTAATTTTCTTGCCCAAATGCAAACTGAATGCTTATTAAAAGTAAAGTTACAATAAGATAGTTTTGCATACCTAAGCGTGTAAATTTGTTTCATAGACAGAGACCACCTGGTGCTCAAAGACAATGTTTCCCGAGGAGTACAAGTCGACCGTGTCATAGCATCTACCTAGGTAAATGCTGATGACAATCATATTCTTAGGTATCAGGATGTATGATTAACCCTAACTAGCTATTTGCGGATGCTCTTTTCTGGGAAAAATGTACCTGCAAAGCTTGCAAAAGGCTCATCTATACAGCCTCATACCACTTCATCTGTAATAGATAGCATTCAAGGCTACTTATCGCTTCGATAGGTATCGAGCCATAGCCTTCGGTTTTCAATCCAGTGTCAATCGATTTACTTTGTATTTATAATCGTAAGTAACACCTATCGGTCCTGCAGCTTAAGATGGGAATACTTGATCAAGATCGGTCAGATAAAATTCTTTTCTTCATGGCAACTTAGACTGACTTAATCCCAGTAAACGACTGCGTTTGGGCCCTTGTAAACGACTTTGGTTTACTAGATACCCCAATCTGAGGAACAGGAATCAACAAGTTATTGTAGTGAAAGCTTAGTGACTAGTAAAAGAATTTTGAAAGATTGGTGTGTGCTTGGTAGATTTGAATTTTGTAGCGTGTTCAGAGCAAATGTATAGATAAAGACGATAAAAACAAAGAAAACATTTAATTTTTTTATATATATTTTCCTAGCAATTTCCTGCTGTGTACAATTTTGAAATTCAATGATCAATATTCGTAAGGCAAATGCTAATGATCTAGATCTACTCTGGAACCTCTTTAATGGCATCATTGAGGAAAAGATCTATTATCCATATCTTCCTGGTACTCCTCGCTCAAAACTAGAAAAAGTCTGGATTAATGCCAGTAATCTAGCTTACATCGCAGAATATCAAGGTAAGGCGGCTGGAGCCTACATCCTGAGACCTAATCAGGAAGGATACGGTGCGCATATCGCCAATGGGGCTTACATGGTAGCCCCTAAATATAGAAAACTTGGTATTGGTAGAAAGCTCGCTGTCCATTCACTGGACTCAGCTCGAAAAGCTGGGTATAAAGGTATGCAGTATAACCTGGTAGTTAGCACCAATACCAGTGCCGTAAAACTATGGCAAGATATTGGTTTTGAAATTATTGCGACAGTGCCTGGAGGTTTTAAGCACTATAATAAAGGATACGTGGATGCTTATATAATGTTTCAAAAATTATAGTAATCACTGGCCATGGTTTTTGGCCATTCCTAAGAACAATAACTACAATAATGGACCAGTGAAGACCAGCTTAGCTGTTCAATCAGCTTTGAATCCGCATGAAAACGTCATGCCCGTTAAAATTCAACTAGCTTTGCCACATAAAAGTAAGGTGCCAGCAAACCAAAGGTCACTAGCACCTAATCATACAAAGAGGGACTTGATTCTTACCATCACATAGTTAGTCTATGCAATAAGATTATATCTTAACTTGGAATTACTGATTGGGGTCTATATCAAACTTGAACGGACGAGCTAATTAGACGGAATTTAGGGACAACGGGGGCGTTGGGGCTAGTAATTGATTGGATTGCATGCCAAAAATATCACACTACAAACGATAAAACAAATAGAGTTAGTCTGTTTTTTGGCAGAGAAAAGGTCAACTGCTTGCAGTTGACCCATTTTCGTTTTCTCAAAATTACGTCATTGGATTGTATGTCTAATTTTCCTGAACGGGAATATCCGCTCTTGATGTCCGTTTAACTTTAGCTTTCGAAGATTTGATTTTTCTAGTCTTACTATAGGCTTTCCCTATTTTACGCTTCTCCATATTTTGCTTCCCCACCTTTTCTTTAGCTCGCTTTGCAGATTTAGCTTTTCTGTACTTATTTTTTCCTCGACTATGCGCTTTCCCTTTTTTATCCTTGTTCTTGCCATAGGCATGTCCTTTACCCGGATGATCTCCCTTTTCCATGTTCCGGCCTTTTCTCATGCCAATCCTTTCCTCCACAGGGGTTTCATTGGCTTCAACTGCCTTTTCATAGTTAATATCCTTCTCTATCGACCGCTCCTGCTTAAGTACCTTATTAGATGACTTACGACTCACTTGAGACTGCGCTTGCACCACATTCCCCAAGAGCAACATCAACAACACGTAAAAAGCCATACTTAAATACTTATTCCATTTCATGCTAATGCGATTTTAATTAATAATCAACAATTAATGTTTCCATCGTACTTACACCTCTTCTGACGCACGTCCCAAGGGAAGTAACAACAACTGCCTTTCTTTAACACTTTTTTAAAAAATCTTACCTTTAAAGCCCTGGTGGGTTCTTAGACTTCACCAAACTGATTTACACTCCTTTTGGATCATCACTTGAAAAAAACAGTATGTATCGAAAAATCGCCCTAATCATTGGCTTAGTACTAGCCATTAGCCTTCCCGGTCAAGCTCAAAAGAAGAAGAAAAAGGAAAAAGAGCCTGAAAAGATCACCTCTCCCATAGAGAAACTTTCCGTAAGCGGTTTGAAATTTAGGTCTATTGGTCCAGCCATCACCTCAGGTAGAATATCTGATATTGCCGTCCATCCACAGAACAAATATGTCCAGTATGTGGCCACCTCCTCCGGGGGTGTTTGGAAGACTACCAACAATGGCACCACTTACAAGCCTATTTTTGATCGGCAAGGATCCTACTCCATTGGGTGCGTCTCGATTGCACCAAGTAACCCTAGTACCGTTTGGGTAGGAACAGGAGAAAATAACAATCAGCGTTCGGTCGCCTATGGCGATGGAATCTATAAGTCTGAAGATGATGGAGCAAGCTGGAAAAAGGTTGGCCTTGAAAACTCGGAACATATCGGAAAGATCATAATTCACCCAGAAGATGAAGATATTGTATATGTAGCAGCCATCGGTCCTTTATGGAGTAGCGGAGGTGATCGGGGAGTCTATAAGACGGTTGATGGGGGAAAGACTTGGGTCTCAGTTCTAGCCATCGACGAACATACCGGTGTGAATGACATTATTATGGACCCGCGCAACCCGGATATCATATATGCCGCTGCTTATCAACGCAGACGCCACGTTTTCACCTATGTGGGAGGAGGCCCTAAAAGCGGCATCTATAAAACGAAGGATGGCGGTAAGAATTGGGAGAAAGCCAATAAAGGTCTTCCTGGAGGTGACAAAGGACGGATTGGCTTGACCATATCACCTGCCAACCCAGAGATCATCTACGCCATTGTTGAAGCGGCTACTGGCGGAGGATTCTTTAAGTCCACCAATAGAGGTGCAAGCTGGAAAAAGCAAAGTGGACACGTTACCAGCGGTAACTACTATACGGAGATCGTAGCTCATCCCACTGATCCTGACATTGTCTTTTCTATGGACACCTGGCTCCAATGGACTACCAATGGCGGGAAGTCATTCAGACAAGTAAATGAAAGATTCAAGCACGTAGATAATCATAGCATGTGGATCGACCCAGATCACACGGATCACTACATTGTAGGATGTGATGGAGGAATCTATGAATCATTTGACGGCGCCAAAACCTGGGTCTTCAAAGCCAATCTACCCGTGACACAGTTCTACAAAGTAGCGGTAGATAACACAGAGCCCTTCTACTTTGTCTACGGTGGTACACAGGATAATTTCAGCTTGGGCGGCCCCTCTCGGACTCGCAGTCAAAATGGTATTGTAAATGAAGATTGGTTCATTACCAATGGAGGAGATGGCTTTGAATCTCAGATCGACCCAAGTAACCCAAACATCGTTTACGCACAATCCCAATATGGCGGGTTGATTCGTTTCGATAAGGCTAGTGGGGAACAACTGGGCATTCAGCCTAAACCCGCCGAAGGAGAAGCTAGTTTCCGCTGGAATTGGGATGCTCCGCTAGCAGTGTCCAACCACAAGG
>CAJXPD010000486.1 GCA_913057785.1 uncultured Lewinella sp.
TCTGAAGCCTTCAAATTTGATGTAATCTTCACTCTGTCTCAAGATGATCCTTGGATCAACTAAGAAAACGATAAGACAAACACTATATAATCTGAAATAATAAGACGTCCCGGATTTCTGCCTAGGCAGAAATCCGGGATTTTTCTTGTATGATCATCAAAAGGGGCTGTCTCAAAAGTAAAGAGACAGCCTCCGTAGGATAAGTTTATACCAATTTATGGTTAGCTCATAAGGCGAGCTAAGTTATTTATCGGTTGATTAGGGACAGCTTGGTGGTGATCCATTTCTGATTTACACGCAGTCGTAAAAAATATATACCTGGTGGCATATCTTCTGCATTGTTTCCACTGCCATTCCATTCGTAGCGATGAGTACCTGCATCCAATTTGGCGTCTTCTAAACGCTGTACCCGCTGGCCATGGAGGTTGTAGATATCCATGAGCACATCGGCTGTAGTTGGGAGCGTGAACTCGATCTGAGTCTGGGTAGCAAATGGATTTGGGGCAGCACTGAGCTCTAGGTTCTGTTTTAGTTGCTTATCCATTACCTGTTGACCAAGGCTGCTAGCACCTGTTGTCGGGTGGCTTGGAAGTTGCTTGTAGGACGCATAATTGTCTCCCGAAACCTGGACATTATCAAAGACGGCGATTACAGGCTCATCCGCATCTTTGGTATACACGAGCAAACCTACCTGGGCACAATCCTCGAAACTGGAGAAGTTGATCGTATGGGCGAGTCTCCAGTAGCTACCATTGGTGGAAGTGTAGGTCTTGAATTTGGATCCCGTTCTTACAATCCGCAACCATTCGACCCCAGAACGGGTCTTGCTCTTATAAGAAATACTACCGCCAGTCGAACTACGATACTCTGTTCTTACTCTGCGGGTTAGATCCTTGATCATGGCGACCATCCGCGCCTCAGGTTCTTGGTTTTCCATCATTATTACCCCTACTCTTCCATCAGCACCTAAGCTAGCCACACGGGCTACAATTTCTCCATTTCCGCACAATTCTGTTTGTACGATGGAATACTCTCCTTGTGGATAACCTGAACAATCGTCGGCAGTCAGGGTAAAGCTTGCTTCTTCGGGGTCGTAACTTGCTGAAGCACCATTTTCGCAGTCGATGTCACCGGCTTCAAATCCGCAAGGCATACCAACAATGGTTACTTGGGCGGTGCAGGAACTTGTATTTCCGTTTGGATCAACTCCTACTACTCCAACAGCAAGAGTTTCGCCTACATTGGCACAAGATGCTTCTGCGAGGCTTTGACTTACAAAAGAGACAGGACCACAGGCATCAGAAGATGCTTCCGCATCAAATATAGTATTGCTTATTATCGCGATATTATCCTCTCCATTGAAATTGATCGTGATGTCCTGACAAATGACTTCGGGCGCCTCCTGGTCGATGATATCCAGTCTAAAACTGCAAAAGCCTTTATTGTTGGAATTGTCCTTGGCACGCCACTGGATCTGATAGGAACCTAAGTTAAAGAAACCGCTGTGGTCACTGGCCCAAGAGGACCAAGAACCTGCTGGATTCCCGTTTGAATCTAAGGTGCGATATCGAGATTTTAAGTTCTTGATTCCACAATTATCAGTGGGGACCGCTTTGGGAAGACTTACATTTGCACCACATTCACCAAGGTCCGTATTAACAATCATGTCCTGCGGGCAGGTTAGTGTCGGCTTGATGTTGTCTTCTACGTTTACGGTAGCGAGACATGAGCTAGTGTTGTCATTATTGTCCATTACAGTCAGGATGACCGTATTGCTGCCAATCTGACTACAGTCAAATTCAGTTTGACTGAGACTCAGGTCTTTAATGCCGCAAGCATCATTCGAACCATTATCAGCAGTTTCGGCAGAGGTACTTCCATTACCCGTTGCATCCAATTGGACGGTTACATCCTGGCAAAGTGCTTCTGGAGCTACGCCATCATTCACGGTTACAGTTGCTTGGCAGGTACTGGTGTTATTGTCATTATCGGTCAAGGTCAGTGTAACTGTATTATCTCCCACTTGATCACAGGTGAAGTTGCTTTGATCCAGACTGGGTTCGGCTATGCCACAAGGGTCAGAACTAGTGTTTATATCAGAAGTAGAAATGCTGGCAGCCCCATTATCATCTAGTTGGATCGCCACATTTTGACAACTGGCAACGGGGACACTGGGATCTAGCACGGTAACGGTTGCCTGACAGGAGCTTTCATCATTTAGCCCCTTCACTAGTAATGTCACAATGTTGTCGCCAATATCTTCACAGTCATAATCTTCTTTATCAATGCTCAAGTCCTCGATCTCACAATTGTCGGAAGAACCATTATCTATTTGAGTAGCCAGAAGGGAAGCTGTGCCATCTATCCCCAATTGAATCGTCACGTTCTGACATGAAGCCGTAGGTGCAATCGGATCATCAATTGCTACGAGAACTTGACAGTCGCTGGAGTTGCCATTATTATCCTTGACAGTTACTGTCACTTGAACCTCTTCACCATCCTGGCAAGAAAAAGTAGTTTGTGTAGCTTCATAATTCGCAATACCGCAAGCGTCAGAGGCATTATTTACAAGATCTTCAGCTGTAATGGTAGCCATACCATTAGCAGCTAGGGTGACCGTGGCTTCATCGCAATCGAGGACTGGCCCCATTTTATCTTCAACTACAACGTTCGCCTGACATGTACTGACATTGTTATTCTCATCTGTAACGGTAAGTGTGACCGTTTGATTTCCAGTTTCATCACAAGTGAAAGAGCTATTGTCCAAGCTAAGGCTACCAATTCCGCAGTCATCATTAGAATTACTGTTGACCAGTTCCGCAGTGGTGCTTCCATTTCCACTAGCGTCTAATTGTACGGTTACCTCTTGGCAAAGTGCTTCGGGAGCTACGCCATCAACTACGGTTACGGTTAGGTTACAAGGAACTGTATTGCCACCGGCATCCGTTACGCTTAATACCTCCGGGTTTGCTCCTACTTCAGTACAGTCAAAACTAGTTTGGCTAAGGCTGAGATTCTGAATTTCACAATTATCTGTAGAGCCGTTGTTGGCTGTGGTGGCTGTGGTGTTTCCATTTCCACTAGCATCTAATTGTACGGTGATATCTTGACACAGGGCCGTAGGTGCCAGCACGTCTTCTATGGTTACCGTTGAGTTGCAAGTAGCCGTATTTCCATTATTGTCCTCGACCGTTAAGGTGACCGTTTTATCGCCGAGGTCATCACAACTGAAGCTGCTTTGGTTCAGGCTAAGGCTTTTGATACCACACTCATCATTCGAACCATCATTAATACTTGCAGCCGTTGTAGATATATTGCCACTGGCATCCAACTGTAGAGTAAGATTCTGACAACTGGCCGTAGGTGCTGTCGTTTCTCCGCCTAGATCATTGATTGTCCAATCAAAATTGAGCTCAATCGCTTCTCTTTCTGCTGCTGCTGCACAATACCGACTTTTCCCTGCTTCGAAGGTGAGGCCGTCTTGTAAGGTAAGGGCTGACCATGCAATGAGCGTGGCGTCGTAATTGGCAGTGGAAAGGCCTACTTCAAGTTGTCTTGGACCATTGTCCGTGACTGTTTTGGATCCACCGAGAAAGCCCGATAGATTAGTAACTTGAGAGATGTCCCAATTGGCCAAGGATCGATCAAATGTGCCTGCTGCAGAGAACATATTTGTCATATTGACTAAGGAGCTAGTATTGATGGTCCAGTTGCTGATGTCCCCGTTGAAATCCCAAGCATCTGCAAACATGAATCCAAACTGTGTGACCTTACTAACATCCCAACTAGAGATATCCCCATTGAACTCTCTAGTGCCTGCAAAAGCAAAACGCATGTCGGTAATGGTCCCCGTATTCCAATTATTTAGGTCAGAAGTTAAACTTATACAGTCATTGAATATTCTTCGCAATACCGTTACCCCACTCAAGTCAGGAGCGTCCGTAGCTGTTACTTGCAAGTTGGAACATCCTCGGAATGCATCTTGAAAACTGGTCCAGGCAATATCTCCCCATTCTTCGATGGTCAGCAGTTTTTTGGCGTCACCTCCTCCATCGAACCGGATAAAGTTTACGCCTCCACTGATGGATACGGTATAGGTGTCAGCGCCGTCATAGGTGTGAGAAATTGGACCGGACAGCCCCGTTTCCGAATTGCCATCGCCCCAGTCTACCGTAATATTAGTCCCATTTAAAGGGATAGTAATGGTGGTACTGTTGGAGGAACCAGGGTTATCTGTTTTCCAGGTGGTCACAAAAGATTGTGCAATCATGCCATGGCAAATGAATAGCGTGGCACAGATGATGTAGAATGTGTACTTCATGAGTTGAAAATAGTCTAAAGACCCTTGTTTACCGTTGGATAAATTCCTTTGAAGCTTCCAAGGTAAGCTTAGCCTAGGTTATGTTAGGTGAAATAAATTGTTTGCTGTAGAATGGGCTACCTTCTATACTGCACGATAGATCCCATTAGCACGGTAAAGTCCTATAGCAAATGCTGTCAACTCAGGAGGGAGATTCGGTTATTTGGTACCGACGTATGAGTGACAATGAATGCTGGGAGTATCGACTAAAAGTCCGAAAGGCCTCTCTGTGAGGGGAGTAGTTGCCTATTGCGGCAGGGGAGTAAGAAATAGGTTTAATACCACAAATATAGAGATACTAAGTGAAGACTACTTGGACTATTGTTTCCAATACTTGGATTTAATGTGTTTTAGGTACTGTTCATTTTGTTTAGTCGCTCATAATCTTGGTATCGCCTGAAGACAAAAACTAGCCATCAACAGTATCGGTGCAAAGTTCTCAACTGATCGCGCCAGAAATGAAATCGTTCCTACCGACAACGGAGCAGTAG
>CAJXPD010000487.1 GCA_913057785.1 uncultured Lewinella sp.
CTACCGATTGAACTCGGTGAGTTTTGGGGCAAACCAAAAGTTAGTGGGATTCAGTTAAATTGGACCACTCTTATTGAAGAAAACAATGCCTATATAGGAGTAGAGAGAAGCAGCAATGGGATTGACTTTGAGCAAATTACCGTAATAGAGGGCTATGGCACCTCCAACCATCCAAAGCACTACGAAGTTTTAGATCGACACCCTATTGTTGGAATCAATTACTATCGGCTTAAACAGGTGGATTTTGATGGCCGTACCACGTACCACAAAACTATTAGCGTTCCGTGGGGAGCTTCCTTGTCTTCCCCCAAGGTCTATCCCACTTTAGCTAATGAAATCCTATATGTAACCTGGCCTTCCTCAAGCTCCAAGAAATCGCTTATTGAAGTTTTCGACACAGCTGGGAGGCTGGTCCAGAAAGCCATTGTAGAAGCTGAATTGGTCCACTGGGAACTGCATACCGCTCTTTTGACCAATGGAAATTATGTACTAAAAATTCATTCTGGCGACCATTTCTTTACCCATCGCTTCCTAATCAATCGTTAATCCAGCACAAGATTTTGAACCAGTTTCACCGATTATTTCCCCCTCCAAATGATCTAAAAACAAGGTCAATTGGAGGGGAATTTCTCTAATCTTGGTAAAAAAATTGATTTTTTTTACTGTATAAATGTACTCTACAACATCTTTCAAAAGTCCGCTAAAGTCAAGGGTTTATCGATACAAATAGACATTTTCATTAATATTAAGCAAAGATTAATATTTACTTATTCAGGTACGTCATTTGGTAGACCGATCATTTTTTACGTACATTTGTGACAGATACCCACCGTACTTTAGAGTAAAAGACTTACTCAAACTCACACTAGAACAATACTGAACAATACACTGCAAACTAATACGTTTCCGTAAGGACCGTTATTTTTTTGCTTTTTTTGCATCCTTTTCCAAAAAACGAGTAATTTTGTTACTCAATTATGATTGAGACACTCATATCATCCAAGACAAGAATCAAGCTGCTGTTGAAATTTTTCCTCAACAGTAAGACCAAAGCTTATCTACGAAGTTTGGAGAGTGAGTTTGGAGAATCTTCGAATGCAATTCGAGTAGAATTGAATCGATTGGAAAAGGCTGGCATGTTGGAATCCAATCTGGTAGGGAACAAAAAGATGTTCCAAGCTAATATCAAGCATCCCCTTTTTAGAGAAGTCCACAACATCGTTCTGAAACACATCGGCCTTGATCGTGTGGTAGAAAATGTCATAGAGCGCTTAGGCCAGGTCAGTCGTGTATTTGTGGTTGGGGACTTTGCAAAAGGATTGGACAGTCAGGTAATTGATTTGGTCTTTATCGGAGACATTGATCAAAAGTACTTGATTCAATTAATCGACAAAGTAGAAGATCTGATAAAACGCCGGATTCGGTATCTGATTTATTCAGATGAAGAGTTCGAACAAATGGAAGCAGCAGAATTTCCCGCAGATCACCTGCTATTATGGTCTAAAGACTAAGAGCAGGCTAACATTAATTATAATTCATGAACAGTCCCACGATGAACATCCAAATGGTAGATTTAAAAACCCAGTATAGCCGCATCCAGCAGGAAGTGGATGAGGCTGTATTAGAGGTGATTCGCTCTACCGCCTTTATCAATGGCCCAAAGGTTCAGTCCTTCAAAGCGGCCTTCAGCGCATATCTTGACGCTAAGCACGTAATTCCTTGTGCAAATGGTACTGATGCATTACAAATAGCCTTAATGGCACTAGATCTTCAACCCGGGGATGAAGTAATTGTACCAGCATTCACCTACGTGGCTACCGCAGAAGTAATTGCATTGCTACGTCTTACTCCCGTAATGGTAGATGTCGATCCAGACACCTTCAACCTCACCGCCGAAATCTTCGAAGCCGCCATCACCCCAAGAACCAAGGCAGTCGTACCTGTACATTTGTTCGGTCAAAGCTGTGACATGGAGCCGATTATGCAGGTTGCCAATAAGCATGGGATATGGGTAGTGGAAGATAATGCGCAGGCGATCGGTGCTGACTATACCTATTCGGACGGTAGCACTCAGAAAACGGGAACTCTAGGACACATCGGCTGTACCTCCTTCTACCCTTCCAAGAATCTGGGAGCCTATGGAGATGGCGGAGCCCTTTACTCTAATGACGATATCATAGGTCCGAAATGCCAAATGGTAGCTAATCACGGGCAAGTCAAGCGATACTATCACGATGCAGTAGGTGTAAACAGTCGACTAGACGCCATGCAAGCTGCTGTCTTGGAAATTAAGCTAAGACATCTGGACAATTATGCCGCAGCCCGTCAGCAGGCTGCCGCCTATTATGACGAAGCATTGGGAAGTGTATCAGAACTCCAAGTTCCAACTAGACAAGCGAATTCCTCACATGAGTTTCATCAATACACGCTGAAAGTGAAGAATGGCCGAAGAGACGAGTTGGCAGCCTTCCTAAAAGAAAAGGGAATCCCGAACATGATTTACTACCCCGTGCCACTATATAAACAAAACGCATACAAGTCGTTTATACCGGCAGATTTCGTCGAATTACCCGTGACCGAAGATCTATGTGAGTCTGTAATTTCCTTACCCATGCACACTGAATTGGATGAGGCTACCTTATCCTTTATCACCAGTAGCGTAAGGGGATTTTTCGCCTAAGAGTATATATAAAAACCGCAGAATAATTACCCCCTCAAGGGAAAAGAATCTCTATGCAACTTCCCTGATTATTCAACTAGCTCCTATGTACCAAGAATTAATAGACAAGAAATATAAGATCTCTGTAACTGGATTAGGCTATGTGGGCTTACCACTAGCCTTGGTCTTGGCACGAAAGTTTAGTGTCATTGGATTTGATATCAGCGCCGAAAGAGTCGAGATGATGATGAACGGCATCGATCCGTCCAAGGAATTGGAACCTGAGGCATTTGAAGGTACCGATATCATTTTTACAGCTAATTATGAGGATTTAAAAGATGCTCACTTTCATATAGTTGCTGTTCCGACGCCTGTTAGCGAACAAAAGGTACCCGATCTCACCCCTGTTTTAAGTGCTAGTAAGAGTGTAGGAAAGATATTGAAACCGGGAGATTATGTAATTTATGAATCTACGGTTTATCCAGGCTGTACGGAAGAAGACTGTGTACCGGTCCTAGAGGAAATGTCAGGCCTTACCTTTGGCAAAGACTTCAAGGTAGGCTACTCGCCGGAACGTATCAATCCAGGAGACAAAGAGCATACCGTAGAGAAGATTTTGAAGATCGTCTCCGGAAATGATGAAGAGTCTGCTGAAGAAATATCCAAGGTATACGGAGAAGTGATCACCGCAGGGATTTATAAAGCCGCTTCTATCAAAGTAGCTGAAGCTGCCAAGGTCATCGAAAACACTCAACGTGATCTTAATATTGCCTTGATGAATGAACTAGCGATCATTTTCGATCGCATGGATATCGATACTAAAGCCGTTCTCGAAGCCGCCGGAACCAAATGGAATTTCTTGAAGTTCTATCCTGGCTTGGTTGGAGGACATTGTATCGGAGTAGACCCTTATTACTTACTTCATAAAGCCAAACACTTAGGCTACAATCCACAAGTTATAACCAGTGGCCGTCGCATTAATGATGAAATGCCTGATTTCATTGCGAAACGACTAGTCCAAATGCTTATCAAGGATGGAAAGAATCCAAGTGAGTGTAAGGTACTAATGAAGGGTATCACCTTCAAAGAAAACGTAGCTGACATTCGTAATTCGAAAGTAGCTGACCTGGCTCGGGAGTTGATGAATTTTTCGATTAATGTCCACATCACCGATCCTCACGCCAACCCAAATGAGGTAGCGCATGAATACAAACTAGGTATGGTAGATCAGCTTTCAGACAACTACGATGCTGTGATTGTGGCGGTAAGTCACAATGAATACAAGGATTTAGATAACCAGTACTTTAAATCCATCATGAATGGTAGTCCCATTCTCGTGGATTTAAAGGGAATATATGATTTTAGAAATGATAATGGGCTGAAGTATTGGCGATTGTAAAGCATTGAGAGATTAAGAAAAGAAAGGCACACGCTGCCCCTCGGTCCCCTGAAGGGTCAGCCAAGCAAATTTAAACCATACAACCAAAAACAAGATAATGTCTGCGAACCCCCAACCCTATGAGAATCACCTTGATGAGCAGGAAGCTCGGTGGTTCGCCGTGTACACTCGTTACAAGCGAGAAAAGCAAGTCCTTAAGCGCTTACAGGAGAAAGGCATTGAGACTTATCTTCCCTTACAGCGCGTCAAACGCTATTATACCCGCAAAGTAAAACAGGTAGAGCTACCGCTCATCAGCTGCTACCTCTTCACTAAGATTACAAAACCAGAATATATTCCAGTACTAGATACACCAGATGTGGTGAAGTTTGTCCGCTTCTCTAAGAATCTCATTTCCATACCGGAACGAGAGATCAAATTGATCCAGCGCGTAGTAGGAGAAGATGTAGAGATAGAACTGGAGCCTACTCGTCACATGCGAAAAGGCGACGAAGTGGAGATCATTGGTGGTCGGCTGACCGGACTGAAGGGCACTTTGGTGAATATGGATGGTAAAAAGCACTTTGTCATTGAATTAGAGAACCTTGGATATGCTATGCGAATGCAGGTGGATCCCCAATATCTCCGAAAAATTGGCAATGGCAAGACGGATCTGGTCGAACAGCCAGGTAGTAAATATTGGAATTAATGGTCATCTCGCTTAGGGACTACCAAAGTTCTTAGCGATAGACTACTCATATAGTTTAAGGGCCAATTGAAGGCTTTCCTTTTCTTGAGCTGTA
>CAJXPD010000488.1 GCA_913057785.1 uncultured Lewinella sp.
GTTCTATCTGTTGATACAATTGGCGAATGCGCTCCTCCTGCACCGGATCCTTTCGATCCGTATACTGCAACACCCAATCCACCTCCTTCGTCTTCGCCAGTTTCTTGTCTTTCCGTAGCATCGTAATCGCCGTATTCAAGGCAATCCGATAGATCCAAGTACTCACCTTTGCCTCCCCCCTGAACTTATCATAAGCCGTCCATAGCTGCGCCACGATCTCCTGGTAGAGATCCTTTTGATCCATCGCATTGCGGGCATAGATGGAGGTAATCTTGAAGATCACTCCTTCATGCTCCTTGATCAATTGTATGAATCTGTCTTGTTGCTGCATTAACCTATATTGGATGGCTCAGTATCATAATACGATTTCTTCTGGACCTTGGATACTGATCTTTTCTCTTCAATTTGCCTTATTAGTCGTGGGGACGGGAGAAAAATCACAGTGGGGGTGATTTTTTTTGAAAAAAATTTCCACGCACCCGGTTACCTTTTCGCTTCCCATACGATTAACTGCAAAAAATGTAATGAAAATAGGTCAATTAAACGCGCTCACTCTCTTAGCTATATACTCGCTGGTCGGCTACCCCCTAAGTCTATCTGCCCAAATGACCAAAGAGGCACTCCTTAAACACCTAGAGACATCCTTTGCCCCAACACCCCAAGAATGGAAAGAACTGAACTTTTCACAAGCACTTGATCTGACCCAAACATTGGTGATGGAGGACTCTCTTGGCCACTCCCAGCGGCTGCTCAATCTGATGACTAAGAAGGCTTTGAATAGCACAGAACAAGATCAACAAGTCTACCTGGAAACACTGTTTAGTCCCATTTTACAAGGGGTACCGGACTTAAATTATTCGGTTTGGAAAGCCTGTAGCAAATTCGCCAAATCGGCCTACACTACAAATACTAAACTGCACATACAAAAACACTTACTTACTCAACCCCAGTATTTAGACAAATGGTTATTGCTTGCCGGGTTTGCTACAGATGACCCCATGCCTATCCTTCAGGTTCTGGAGGGACAGAAAAGTCGTTCAATTCAGCAAGCCGGCAAGCTAGCTTTGGTAAGGATGGGAGATGAGGGCAAAACAAAATCCTTTTTAAAGACGATCAAACGGATACCGATTGAGGACGACTTCGTCTTTAATATTGCTCCGCTAGCCATCTATACCCGCAACAAAAAAGCGATTCAGTATCTCGTTGAAATAATCATTGAGAATAGAGGTAAATGCCATCCCGCAGATGCGGAAACTAGTGGTCAGATCAGTTGCAGTTACCGACTGGTGGAACTACTAAGTCCAGTTATTCTAGACTTCCCTAAAGAAATGGAAAAGGAGTTCTCAAACATGAATGCGAAAGAACAATTAGGTGCTGTGATAAAATGGTTAAAAGCTAACAAAAAGCGGCTTCGAATAGATCCCGAATATCTATAGTACTCAACACGGTTCTAGCCTTAAAATAAAAAAGTGCCCTAGCCCCGGTTACCTTTTTGCATCTCATACTATTAAAGGGAAAGATCCACTCCGGATTTATCTAAAATTGGAATAAACGACTAAAAATGCGCTCTCTAATCATCAATGGCTTAAGCATGCTCCTATGCATCCTCTTGTGGAATGCTAGCATGGCTACGGAGGATAGTACGGCAAATTATTTGCCAGTGGTTCCTTCCTTAAGCCTTCATCCTGAGCCCACTATCATCCCTAATTATTGGTCTCATTTACAAAGCAAGTCCATAGAGCTCTCTGAGAAAGAATGGACGGCAGCTGAAAAGTGGGTTCAGGATTACCTTTCTTTCACGCAACATAGTCTGGACACAATACCTGCCCAACAAGACGGAGGAAGCGTTGGGGGGCTCTTAGATCATGAAATCCAACTCATCCAAAGAGCTAGGGCGGTTATTGATCAGGTGAAACTAGCTGGGAATTTTCTTACCAAACTTACCGGACAAGATCTAGTTAAACTTCCTGTTGGACTAAGTCAAGAAATAGGGAACGTTGCTTACACCATGGGGATCTCTAGTATTGAGCTACATCCTACCCATGCACAGCTTGAGATATTCTTGGAAATCGATGCGCCGAATCTAGCTATGCCGCTCTTATTTTCAGCCAGTGATGTCAAGTTCTCTGCAGCTGGAGGTATTTTGCCTGGCGCTACACTATCCTTACTGGGTAACATCCCTGTAGAGGTTGTACCCAATAAATCTGTGCTGGTTCTGATGAGGGGGGAAAGAAATGCAAATGGCGAAACCACAGGAGGCACTTTTGTAAGTATAGATTGTGATGGATTCCAAGAATTAGGGTTGGAGGGGGTTGTTGAATTTAGTCGCTCCTGGTTGAAACCTGCAATCGATAATGGTCAAAATAAAGTAAGTGGCCGCATTGCCACTATTATATCCGATTGGGAAGATATCCTGCTTGAGGTTGATTTAGATGATTTCGTTGTCAACAAACTGGAGGATGTCGTCTGGAGGGTGGATCGTGCTGTTTTTGATTTTAGTGATTGGCGCAACGCTAGCGGGATAAAGTTCCCGATAAATGGCTATGATCCTCCCCTATCGGATGAACGATGGCAAGGATTCTACATTAAAGAATTTAGCGTTGAACTACCTAGGAAACTGGCTGGAGTTGATTCAAGTCTGCTGATTCAAGGAAATGATATCATCATTGACAATATGGGCTTTACAGGTCAAGCCCTGGCTACGCCCATTCTTTCCTTAGAGAATGGAGACTTAGGAGGCTGGGCATTTTCGATAGATACTTTTGGCATCAGTGTGATCGCCAATCAAGTCGAGTCTGTCGCTTTTAATGGCTTGATACATGTCCCCCTGGCAAGATCCAAGGAGGGTGGAGAAAACCAAACCCTATCAGCAGAAGACTGTCTCCGCTATGATGCCTATATACAGCAGAATAACGACTATTTCTTCTCAGTTTCTCCGGAGAAAACGCTGGCTGTGGACATCTGGCAGGCAGAGGTAGGTTTTGATTCTTGTAGCTATTTAGATATTGCCAATATAGAGGATCAATTCATCATAACAGCTCACTTACACGGCTATGCCACCATTGATAATCAACAGACTTCTGGCGTTGGCGTCCAAGCAGATTCTATCCATTTCCAAGGTGTAGAACTCTCCAATCAAGCCCCCTATTTTCATCCAGGCTACTGGTCCTTTCCTAGCATTAGTCCAAACTTCGGGGCCTTTGCCCTGACCTTGGAGGATATTGGACTATACCCTGCCAACGAGCAAGGAACTGCGGTTGAATTGGGTTTTGGTGCACTTATTAGTCTATCTCCCTCCAACAATATGGGCATCACGGCATGTGGGGGATTTGCTTTCCAGGGAGAATTGGTGCAAGATCACGGTCGTCAAAGTTGGCAGTATACGGGCATGCGTGTTGATGATGTTTTTGTGAATGTCTCAGCCCCAGGTTTTGGAGTAAATGGTGGGCTAAGTTTCTATCAGGATGATCCTACATTCGGCCAAGGATTCCGGGGAATGGTGGCTGCCTGGTTTAGGGGCGTCAACGATCCCGGGGGAACACCTCCTACCTATTCAACCAATAACACTTCTTGTCTGGCCACGATACCGGATGCCGCTTGGGGGATCACCGCGATGGGACAATTCGGCACGATCGATGACTTCGATTACTTCATCGTCGATGCCTTAGTGAACTTGGGAGAAGGGATTCCGATTCTATCCGAGGCCGTGAAATTGAAAGGCTTTGGCGGAGGAGCATACCATCGAATGTCGAGGGATGAGGATACTGCTGCTGCATTAGAAGATGCCTTGGAAAGTCAAGCTTTGGCTATTCCGCCATTGGGTAGTAGCCTGAGTGGATTGCGATATTACCCTGATCGTTCTGCAGGTTTGGGCATTAAAGCCACCGTGCTACTTGCTGCCAAAAAAGAGAAAGCCTTTAATGCCAATGCCAACTTTGAGATCATATTCAATGCCAATGGTGGGCTCTCTCAAATCAGCTTCTATGGAACGGCAAAATTCATGCAGGACATCTCCTTTGATCATCCCGCCTTTGAAGAAAACCCGGAATTTCCTCCCCCTGCCTTGGCTTCAATGTCTGCGTATTTAGCACTAGATCTAAATTTTGAAGAATGGGAGTTAGATGCAAGTATGGCCGTATTTCTGAATGCCGGAGCAGGTGTAATTAGGGGTTCGGGTACCAATAATAAAATGGGATGGGCGAATCTATATCTCTCAAAAAATAATGGCTGGCATCTAAAGGCAGGTGAGCCCGCTCCAGAAAAACGTAATGGTATTACCATCGGCATTCCTAAGATTGCCGAGGATCTGGTGAAGTTGAATTGCTATCTGATGATGGGGACGCATGAGATACCAGGAATACCACCTATCGAATCGGAATTGATGGCCAGAATCATGCAATATGACCAAAATAGTACCACCGTCGGTAACCGGCCAGCTGCGGTATCGCAAGGAGGAGGCTTTGCCTTCGGTGCCGCCCTGGATATCAATACAGGAGAGCGAACCTTTCTCATCTTCTATGGCCAATTTGCGCTTTCACTAGGCTTTGATGTAGCCATCCAAGATTTCGGCTCAGCTCAATGCGCTGATGGAGGGTCAATCGGCATCAACGGATGGTATGCTTCCGGACAAGCTTGGGCAGGTATTGGGGCTGCTGTAGGTATCAAGGTGAAGCTGTTTGGGAAACCTAGGAAGTTTGAGATTGCCCAAATCGCTGCCGGCGCTATTCTGCAAGCCAAACTTCCGAATCCTTTCTGGGCAAAAGGTACTATTGGTGCCCAATACAACTTATTGAACGGCCTCATTAAAGGCAATTGGAATTTCGACATT
>CAJXPD010000489.1 GCA_913057785.1 uncultured Lewinella sp.
TCAGGAATGCATCCATGCCTTTAGGTATGGTATGTAAATGCTAGGAAAGAATGGTAAACGGAGAGGCATAAAAAGCAAAAGAGCGGACCTTGGGTCTGCTCTTTCATTGCTAACAATAGTCGGTTCAAAACTTAGGATAAAAACTACTTGGTTAGTTGGTGTATGGGGATTTATTCAGATTTAACGGTAATGGTGTAGTGCGGGGTAGGATTAAGTGGACAACTATACTGATAGGATCCTGCAGTCAATTCTACCAAGCCAGTGCGTGCCACTTCGCCTTCACCCACCAATTTGGACAAGCCAGAATTAGCAACCTGAGCTTTAGGGCTGTCAGCAGGAGTGAGCCAAAATCCCAATTGCTTGTCTACATTCTTGTTGGACACCTCGAAAATGTATTTACCTGGAGGAAGATTCAATTCCGTCGTTTCGTACTCACCAGGAATTTGAGATAATTTTACTAAAGTCACACCCTCAATAATGTTTCCTTCGTCAGATTGAGCCTGAATGGCTGTAGTAGCTAGGAATAAGGCCAAGACGGGAAGCATTTTCAACATGAATTTCATTGCTTTACTTTTTTGTGTTTTAATGATGACACAAAAGTGCGAGCATATTAGATCATATACCTAATCAATACTTCCTGAGAACTTATCAATTTTTCCCTTATGGCAAGTTTTATTTCGAAAGGTGCGTTTTCAGTTCCTCGATAGATGGATTAACAGCCAACAGCTTCCCTCCTTTATCATACAAGAACTGAGAACCGCCAGACATGCTAATGCCAAACTTCTCCCAAATCTTATTTTCATCTTGAATCTCCATGTAGGAATCCCATGGGTAGGCAAATCTTTTGACTGCTTTGACATAGTCTTCTTTTCGATCAATCCCACCTATGACACTAAAAACGGACAGTCCACGAGCTTGTAGTACAGCGTGGTTTTCCTCGATTTTTCTGCTTTTTCGGATACAAGGTCCACACCAGGGTGCCCAAAGATCTACCAAAATCACTTTGTCTTTTTCTCTTGCCTCTGAGAAAGCCACTTCCTCGCCGGAGGAACTTCGTACCGTGAAGTCAATAAAAGGAGAACCAATCTTTAAGCCTGATAAGGCCGCAAACAAATTAATGTCTCTAGCAGCTAATGGATGATCTGGGAATTGCTTGAGCCAAAAGGCCTGCTGAATATCTAGGTCTTTGCTGGTGAGGTTTCTTCGTTTTGCGCTTCGTAGCAGATCAACGTATTCATTGAATCCCAATAAATTGGGGTTTTCTATAAAGTATTGATGTTGAAACTTTGCCGCTTCCACATTCAGTACATCCACTTTGGATTGGGCTAGCTCCTTGGCTGCCGGATCATCACCAGCCTCCCTCAGTGCTTGATATGCTGGTCCCATTTTCTCTTGAAAGGCATCTTTTAAGGCTTCATTGAATGCTGTCTTTTGAATGCTAAGTGGACTTCCTTTGGTGCTATTTCTTTCGAACTGCATACCATCGTGTAAGGTGAATTCGATCTCCTCACCATCTGAGAAAAAATATATCGGACGCCAAGCTCCATTTGACCACTCGCTAAGAAAGGTCAAAGAATATTCTTCTATTTCGCTGCAAGTAAATTCATAACTGAAGGTGCTATCTGCTCGGATAGGGATTCGGACACCGTGGTATCGGAGGTCTTCATGTACTTTGGTCAGGATTAAGGTATCAAGAGGTCGATCAACGATTTTTCCACTAATACGGACCGTTTTGGATTGGCTTACAAGCAGTGAACTGGAAAGAAAGAAGAAAAGGAGAGCTAGGTTAACTTTCATAGTACCAATATTTTGAGCGGATGATAGAATCGATCGTTCTGCGACAGGATGTATTTTCCTTTCTTTCAAAAGGAGTATCCTTGCTGAAATGGCATACTGGTAAAAAGAGTCTCTGGAAATTGTTTGGGAGCTCAGATCGCGCGATGTATCTACTGCATCTAATATTGATCAAAATACGAATATAAGACCACATTGTAAGTAGCGGGAGGGTAAATAAGGGCAACCGCCGCACTTGATTTAAGCAAGGCTTGCCGCTTCTTATTGTTAATATCTTCAGGAATTGAATACCAAAATTCAACTAGTTCTTTATTGTTCCTTGCGGAAAAACCGGCTTAATCCTTTATTCTTCTTTTCCTCTGCTTTGGTACGAGATTTGGTAGCTGTCTTTTCTTTTCGGGAGACCTTTCGTTCTGCGCGTTCTTCTCGACGTTCCGCTTTGATTCGGTAGGCACGTGCTCTGGCAGCTTGTTCTCTAGCTTCGGCGGCTTTACGTTCCTTCTTGGAGGCTCTTACATCTGCTTTGGCGGCTTTGTGAGATTTGCGTAGCGCGACCTTTTCCTTTTCGGGTGTTTCTTCCTTCGCCTGCTCCTTTTTGGAGTTTCTATTAAAGAGCCCTTTCTTTTTCTCCGCCTTGACCTCCTCCTGCTGGGATTCTTTTTTCTTTCGACTAAATATTTGGGCGTCTAGAGTATGTGGTAGGCCAATGCATAGAATCAATAAGGCTGATAACCAAGCTAGTTTCATATTAAGATTTTGCAGTATTAACGCACTCGCAGGGGAGTTTAATACATTACCTGCTTAAAAATTGCGTGCTCCACTGACAGAATAACTCGGCATCCAAGGGGAGGGCTAGGCTATCTATCCCCGCTTGCACGACTGTTGTACCCATTCTTTCCACCCGATTTTCCATCAAAACCCGGTCGTAAGTCTTGCTAAATTCAGGATGCGCTTGTACCCCTAACATACGTTCTCCCACCTGAAACATACCGACTGGGCAAGTAGGAGCGCTTGCCAAGACCTTGCTATCTGGAGGAAGTTCTTGTACCTGATCCTGGCACATCATCAATAGGTTAAGGGAGGTTTGATAAGGGTTCATCCAGCTGGTTTGCTCCTGTAGCTCAAAACGGTGTATGCCGACGCACCAACCCCTATCCTCTTTTCGTACTTTGCCCCCTAAGGCCTCTGCCAACATCTGATGACCGAAGCAAACCCCGAGGTAAGGTATTTCCTTTGCTCCAATTTCTTTGACCAGGGATTTCAGCTCTATGATCCAATCATGTTCCTCATAAACAGAATAGCGCGAACCGGAGGAGAGATAGGCCTCACAATCATTAATGGAAGCAGGAAATTCACCATCACATACCGCGAAAACCTCAAAGTCGAATGCTGGCCACGCGACTGCAAACATCGGAGGGTAATCCCCAAATTGTTCTTGATACTCCGACCGAACGTGGTCGCACAATAGTAAGCCTACCTTCATGTTTGAGGGAGTCTGAGGTGAAAAGATTTGCTTTGCGTCAATGCTGCGAAACCGAGGCTCGAAAGAGTATATCCTTTACCGGAATGCTTGACGCCAGTCCAAGCCAGTGCCGGATCGAGATAATCACAACGATTCAAGAAGCAAGTCCCGGTTTCCAACTGGTCTCCGAGTCCAATGGCTTCTTCGACGTTTTGAGTCCAAATCGAGGCAGTTAGACCATATGGGCTATCATTCATCAAACGAACCGCCTCCGCATCGCTTTTTACGGGCATGATTCCTACTACCGGAGCAAAGCTCTCTGTTCGCATGATATCCATCTTATGGTCTACATGGATAAGGATTTGTGGAGCCATGTAAGGCGTATCTGGCTGATGGTGAACAAAAAATCGGGGATCCACCAATGCCTTGGCGCCTTTCTTAATGGCTTGCTCGATCTGCCGCAGAGCAAATGCTGCAGCGCTGGGCCTCACCATAGGACCTAGAGTGGTTTCCGGCAATAAGGGATTGTCCAATATATAAGTCTTGGTCAACTCCACCGCTCCTTCGACGAAGGCATCAAAATGAGCTTCATGCACATAGATTCGCTCTACACCACAACAGGACTGACCGGAATTGAAAAACGCACCATCTACCAAGTTTTCGATGGCATGCTCCAAATTGGCATCTTCTCGGACGTAGGCGGGGTCCTTCCCGCCTAATTCTAGTCCTGCGGTAATAAAACGATTGCCTACCGCCTTTTGGATAGCCTTGCCACCATTTACGGAGCCAGTAAAGGCTACATAGCTGATCCGTCTGTCTGCAATTACCTGAGCCACCTGCTCGTGAGAAAGGTGCAGGTATTGGAAAACGCCTTCTGGTAGTCCTGCTGCTGCAAAAGCTTTGGCATATCGTTCTGCGCACAATGGCGTTTGTTCGGCATGCTTTAACAAGACTGTATTCCCAGCCAACAAGGCTGGCCAAATGACATTTACCGAGGTGAGATAGGGGTAGTTCCAAGGGGCCAACACCAAGACCGTACCGATTGGATCTTTCCGGATAAATCGCTGAAAAACTCCAGAATCCTCCAATTCGATATCAGCCAAGGCCCTAGGCGCTATATCCATCATGTACTTAGCTCGCTCCTGAAATCCGCCTTTGATCTCAAAAGGGGTGTACCGGATAGGGCGCCCCATTTGATAGGTCAGTTCTTGCCCAATTTCATCGGCATGATTTACGAAGTAAGCCAAGGCTTTTTCCAGCACCGCTATACGTTCAGCTAAGGGCGTTGCCCGCCAGCTCTTCCTCGCTTGCTCTGCTTTAACTAATGCCTCTTCTATCATTGGGCCACTAGCCAAATCTCTCTCTACATAAACACTACCATCGATCGGACTAAGCGTACTAATTTTCATCTGCATCCATTCAATTTTTCAAGCGTAACTAATTACCTCCCCTAAACATTAAACATTAAACATTAAACATTAAAC
>CAJXPD010000490.1 GCA_913057785.1 uncultured Lewinella sp.
AGTTGAAATAGGTTTATATGTGAGGAGGAGTCCAGCTTGGGCTCCTCTTTTTTTGCGGCTAAGACTTCGGAAGTTGGCGGTAGTCCCTCCTGAGATAAACTTCCGAAGTCTGCGCGTAGGCTGAATACGTCCCTTACCCCCTTTCCCGAAATGCCTTGGGACTCATCCCATACTCCTCTGTAAAGCATTTAGAAAAATAGCTGATATCGCTAAACCCTACTTCATAAGCGACTTGCGTTACGTTGAGGCTTGGATCTTTGAGCAATTCCCTAGCCTTTTCCAGACGAACCAGGCGCATAAAGTAAGTAGTCGATTTATTTGTGAGGGCCTTTAACTTTCGATGAAGCAGAGATCTACTAACGCCCATCTCCCGGCATAATTCTGGAACCGCAAAAGAGCTACGGTGCATATTGGCTTCAATCACTTCTTTGAGTCTTGCGATAAAGGCATCTTCCAACGCAAATTTCTCTTCCCGGATAGGCTCAGCTAGCGGTAAGTTCGAAATACTCAGGTAACGATCCTGCAATTTTTTACGTACTTCCAATAACATCCGGACTCGCACAAAGAGCTCTTCATGATTGAAGGGCTTCGATAGGTAGGCATCAGCCCCTTCTTTGAGTCCCTGAATTCTAGATTCTACGCTACTCTTAGAAGTAAGTAGAATAATGGGAATATGACTGGTCCGAAAATCGCTTTTCAGTTCCCGACAAAGATCAAAACCATTCTTCTTCGGCATCATTACATCACTGATGATGATATCTGGGATTAAATCAAAGGCTTTATCAGCCCCCTCTTGCCCATCCTTAGCAATAAAAACCTGATACTGCCCTTGCAATAGCGTAACTAAATAGTGCCGTACATCGCGATTGTCTTCCACTACTAGTACCTGCAATCCCTTACCATTCAATGCAGTGGCGGGAGTGGCTTCGATTTCCGCTAAAGATTCCATCTCAGCTTGTGATAAATCCGGAATCGGAATATCCAATTCTTCTACATTCTCCTTAACAGCCGTTTGTTTGATGGGAAGCCAAATAGTGAAAGTAGTTCCCTTTCCTTCTTCACTTTCCATCTCAATCCGCCCATCCAAAAAATGGACAAGATCTCTGGTCAAGGCCAGTCCGATTCCACTCCCACTAGCATTCCATAACTGACTTGGATACCCGCTTGCACCGTTTTGTGCTCCCCCCTCCTTTTGCTCCTGAAAAAAGCGATTGAAGATCATATCCTGTTGATCCTGTGCTATACCTACACCTGTATCTCTAACGAAAAACTTTAAGCTGGGATTAGTCCGATCTGAAGCGAGGTGCTTCTCTGATTTTTCTAAACCGAGATAAATGTTTCCTCCTTCGGGTGTAAACTTGATCGCATTAGACAGCAGATTAGATACAATACGTAGTAGTTTCTCTTTGTCTACATCCATCCACAGTTCCTTTTCTTGGGGAATGAAATGTAGTTTGCCACCTTTGAGGTCTGCTAATGCTTCATATGACTCCAGCAGGTATTGAAAATAGAGGACCACATCCGCCTGTACCCACTTAGCCTCTAATTTACCCACCTCCATCTTGCGCAGGTCCAGTATTTGATTGATTAAATTCAAGAGGTTGTTGCTATTGCGCTTGACAATCCTTTTGACCTGATCATGGCCTGACACCTGTTCTATCATCCCATTGATAACGGTCAATGGCGTTCGGAATTCATGGGAAATATTGGTAAAGAAGTGGGATTTAGCCTTATCTAACACTAGGAGCTGTGCTGCTTGGTTCTGGATAAGCTCCTTGTCCTGCCGGATTGTTTGTGTGGCTTTTTTGACCTCAATCCGCAGTCGCTGTATCCACAAGGTAGCCAGTGAAGCACTTCCCAATAGCACAAGTAAATAGAACCAGGTCTGTCGATAAAAGAACTCTCCTACCCGAATTTGCACTTGAATAGGCTTCACTACCCCGTTACCCTTACGATCAGTGCCCCTGATCCAGAGATCATAGTTGCCAGCTTGCAGTTTATCTAAATAGAGCGTATGTCGAGCGCCTAAAGAGACCCAACCATTGTCCTCATCCCCTAATTTATATTCAAACTGATTGGTATTAGCCCCAAAATAGTTGGATAGCGCAAAATCAAGGTAAAGGGAACGGTGGGAAGCAGGAAGAACGACCTGCTCCAATTCATCCAAAGCCGAAGTTTGGGTTACTTCCTCTTGGTTGCCCGTCTCAAAACATCTCAATTCATTAAGATAAATCTTAAGGTCATCCCTACTTCGAACCTGTTTTTTTACTTCATCTACATCAATTAGATGTAGTCCATTAATAGTACCGATTAATAGCTGTCCTCCCTCCAAATGCAGGGCTGAAAATCGATTACATTCCCGTTCTCTCAGGCCATCTTCATCCGTAATATTTGCGATTAAGACTCCTTTCGGGCTGACAATAGATATGCCGTCATAAGTACCTATCCAGCGATCTCCATCTTCATCTTGGGTAATACTGGCTATGGTGTTATTGCCCAATCCATTTCGATCGTTCAAGATTTGGATGTCGCCTGTATTTGGGTCATAAATATGTAACCCTCCTGAGGCGGTACCTAGCCACAAACGACCTTGATCATCGGCTGCAATCGATAAAAAGCGATGATCCAAAAAAGGAGCCTCATGGCCCAATACTTCCGATTCTCCCGTAGCCAAATCCACTTTCCATAAACCACCTGCAGTGGGGCCCCACAATAGACTATCCCCTGTGTAGTGAAGACCTTGCAGACGTGAACTGAATTCCATCGGCTGGCCACCTCCATCCAGAACCGGGGAAAGCCTCTTTCTAATTATATCAAAGAGATATAATTTCTGTTTCATGATTAAGGCAATCGTTTCTTCACCAGCCCAGGTCATCACCACTTGTCCACTTTCCAATCCTAAAGGATATTTTTCCACCTGCTGATTAGTAGGATCATACTTTACTAGTCCTGAACGCTCGAATGACCAGATGTATCCTTCTTGATCAGTCAACAAACTAAAGATCGTACCTCTGTCTGCGAAAGACCAGCTTGGGATCGAGAAATCAGTTGTGATTCCAGCTGCCAAGTCTAATAAAAAACACCCTCTACCATGCGTGCAAACAAGCACCTGTTGAGCTGACAATTGCGTCATAGCCCGTAGTGAATTCCCTTCCAAAAAGTACTGAATACCAGCCTGTCGCTTGACCCGATGCAGTAAAACCCCTCTTCGGTCCGTAATAATGATTTGCTCTTTAAAGTTGGTACTAACTAGACTGTTCGGCCTTCCATCGAATCGATCCTTGGGAAACATGGCAGAATAGTCAAATCGTTGTCCTTCCGTATCTATTAGTAAAGCCTTGCTTTCACCTTCTGGAGTGGCAAAAACAAAAAGTCGATTGCCAGCTTGATCGATAGCCGCTCTGTGGAAAATCCAGTTCGGAGGTATTCCCCTCATAGGCTTAAAATCCTTCAAGACAGGATCGTATTGAAAAAGACGTCGGTCTAAGCTACCTGCAGTAGAAGAAACCTGGATGTACAGCGAGTCTGCCTGACCTCCAGCCGCAGTAGAAATAGCCGGAACTATATAGGAATTTTTCTGTCTTTTTGGGATTCCAGTCTTGGACGAACTCAGGTCAAAGCGCCGAACCTGATTGTTCTCTTTTTCGAGTCGGATCAAATACGGTTCTGGAGAAGGTTTCAGCCACACTTGCTTTTCATCCGTATTAAATATTTGACCTTCATAGAGCCCGTTTTCTGTATCTAGCTTATTTGATGGATAGCTCGTCTCCTTGGTCCATTGCTCTTCTGTCCATCGATAAAAATGCAATACACCATCCTTTTCCATGCAGATGAAGACCTGATTGCCATGTCTTAGGTTGACCGCTTTGAGTCGCCCCTCCATCGGTAGTTCCGGAAACCGCAATTTTTGATTAGCGGGATCAAACAGGAAAAACCGGATAGCCGTTGGGGTCTTGGACACAAAGGCAGTACCCAATAACTCTCGTTCTCCATATAAACCTATGAACCGAATACTACCAGACGGCTGCCCCTTTAACTCCAATGGCACCTCTCTAAACTCATATCCATCAAACTGAATTAGTGCAAGGCCAGTATTGGCGCGCGCAAAAGAGCAAGGCATCAACCAAAGTCTTCCTTGTTGATCTAAGAAGGAATCTTCAAAGCACATACTAGAATAACTACGATAGTTGGCAAAATCTTCCGTATAGGATGGGACTAGCTTGGGCAGGGAAGCAAGCTCCTGCGCCTCGGCAACAGCAACAGAGAAGAACAGTAAAAGGGATGTTAAGTGGAACTGCCAGTACACAATCTTGATCGATATAGCTTTTCTAAAACACCTCACAGAATCACCTGCGAAGTTAACAAAGAATGGAATAAAACTTCCTGGAAAGTGGAGATGTTCTGCCATTATTGTACTAAACATGGAAATCTCCTGCTCTACTTATCTGGTGCCAACTGGCTGCTTCTTGCCAAATAATTGGGGAGAAGGGCAGAATAGGATGCGCTATACCTTTCTAATGGTGTACTGCTGTACGGACCAAATAAAGAAGATTAGAAAGGTAAAAAACGCGCAGTCCCCTTACACCATAAATGGTTAATTTAGAAACACTTACGACCGCCGCTTGACACATAATTACAAGGACTTGACACAATACTATAAGGTATAGACACAATATTACAAAGATCCGGCACATAA
>CAJXPD010000491.1 GCA_913057785.1 uncultured Lewinella sp.
ACTATCAAAAATCTTTTTGAGATGGCTTCTAGTCATTTAATAGGAGATCTCCAGAAATTAAAACTAAATTAGACCTTGCAACTAGGAGATAGATATTAAGTGTTGAGCCAACTCTCTCCAGATTAAACGTTTCTAGTAGCATACCCCTTCACTACCTCTCATCTTTTATAACCTATTTCACCTCCATTTTGGAGTAAGAACGAATCCCCTTTGGCTTATCACGAGGGTAGGCTGGGATTTTGCCATTACCAACGAACAAAACTTTGTACATGAAGAATTCAAGATTCCTTTTCACTGGACTATTGATGTTATTCGTTATCAGCCTGAATGGTCAGGACGAACTTGCAGGAATGAGAAGAAATGCTATTTCTGTTAACGCGCTTGGGACAAGCCCCTTTGTAGGAGTTACCTATGAAAGAATAATTTCTCCGAAAGGTACTTTTGAAATTGGGGTAGGGATACCTAGTGTTGGACTCGGTTTTAAACTTTATCCTAGTGGTATTCAAGAGCAAAAACTGCTTTTCCACGTGGGCGCAACGGCAAATGTTACGGACTTAGGAGATGGCGTACTCATTGGAGGGATTTTGTATTTGGCCTATGTCCCTGTAGGGATCAGTTTCTTTAGTAGCGGAGGTTTTAATTTTGGGTTAGATGTGGGCCCCAGTCTCGTCTTTGACGAGGATGAGTCAACTTTTATCCCTTACGGTAATCTCAAGTTAGGGTATCGATTTTAAGGTTTTGTGTTTTAACAAGGCACTAAGCTGCGTTTGTCTTTCGTCTTAGAGGGAGGGATTACCTATTTTCTAAACTTAAGACCCAGTATGAAAAAATGCCTCTCCTGTTTTGCGATAAGTGTGTTTGTGATCCTTCCACAATTCATGCTTGCCCAAACACAATTGTACGGTGTGCTGTACGATGCCAAAACTCAAGCCCCAATCCCGTTTGCTAATGTATTCTTCTTATCAAACCAGGGAAGGGGCGTGATATCCAATCAGAACGGTGAATTCCTAGTTAAGATATACGAACAAGATCGTTCGGATCAATTGGTAATTAGTCAGCTCGGTTATGAAAACTACCGACTCTCTTTATCGACGTTGGGGTCAGATACCCTTTCTATTCAGATGACCCCTAGCTTTCATGCCTTGCAGGAAATTACAGTGATTTCGGACCGAGGATTGAGAGGGGTCGTTCGGGAAGCGCTCAAACGCATCCCGCAGAACTATGGGACCAAGAAGTATTTGCTGGAGGGGTTTTATCGGGAGTATTCCATCTCTGATTCGGCCTATGCGGAAGTGATCGAAGCTTTTGTTAGTATTCAAGATGGGCCCTACATAAAGCCTAAAAAGAAAAGTAAACTGTTTTGGCGCTCCATGCGTAGGAGTGATGATCAACGGAACCTACCAGATCGCCTGCAACGCGCCGATCAAAACCTGCTCTACAGCTTTTATGAAAGATCCAATCCTATACGTCGCCGTTTTTTTCATTTTGTAAAGCCCGGGATTGAAGGATTTATGGACGGGTGCCATTTCTCCAATCGCGGAGAGTTCCTCGAAAAAGGGGATACCCTCATCCGAATTGGTTTTGTGCCGAAGTGGTTTGATCGCTTTGATGAGAAGATGAAAGCATCCTTTGGTTTCGGGGAATTATTGATCAATAAATCAGATTATGGTATCATCAAAATCAGTAGAGGGGACTCAGATCTGAGTGTTTACAATGAGGCGATCTACGAAAAACAGGGCCAGAAATATTTTCTAAGTAGTTTACAAAGTGCTCTTGCACTCCGATATGATAATGAAACGCGATATTATCGTAACGCCCGACAGCTGCATATCTACCAAGTGCATCCCGTAGCCTCGAAAGTCAAGAAAAAAGGCAAACGCCTACCTCGATACAAACAGCTTCGGGAGATGAAGTACCAATATGACCCTAGTATCTGGGAAGACAATCCATTTATGGTGGAGTTACCTGCTCAGGAGGCATTAGAAGCGGATCTTAGTCGAGTAAAGAAGATGGAGGATCAGTTTCGCGAAAATGCAAAAAAGGTTAAGACAGCAGAGGAGGAAGGCGGGAGGTAGTACTAATCACTGCGCTGCACTACTGATTAATCTGCCAGAGTGAACGCCAAAATAAAGGAAAAGGAGGTGCTGTCAACTTTTGACGGGAAAACACTACTTTTTCCGTTTTTCGACTATTTCCTTATCTGTCTTTGGCGCATCTTTGTATCAGCAGATAAAGAACTAGAAAGATAAAGTCTATGATCCTGATTCCACAACGGTTGTTCGAAGATAAACATGTGAAGGTGATTCTACGGGATGGCAATACAGCGATTCTTACTAAATCATTGAATCAACCGATTGTGAACAGGCAAGGGTATATTTCTAATCATGTCATATCTATTGTTCTGGCTGGAGAACAGCATATCCGCACTTATGATGAAGAGTTGATTAAGGTGTATCCTAATGAGCTATTGTTTATTCCTAGAGGGCTATATTATGTTTCGGATCTAATGCCTACAGGCGGTAATTTTAGAAGCTTACTGTTTTATTTTGACGATGATGTTATTCATTCATTTCTAGCCAACAGCAAAGTTACTTCCTTTGGTAAAGAAGAGGCACCTACTTACCTAAAGCTTGGGGCCGTCCCTATGATGAACGTATTTGCTGAGACTTTACTTCAAATCTACGATAATCAGGTAGTTAGGGATCGACAACTCCTGCGTTTGAAGTTGCTGGAAATGCTTCATCTGGTCAACACCCTTGTACCCGAACAGCAACTGGCCGATTTCCTATTCCGCCTCACTTTACCCAAAAAAAGAAGGATAAAGGAGTTAATGGAGAAGAACTATGATAAGCCACTGAAGATTGAAGATTATGCCTACCTATCTGGAAGGAGTATCAGTTCCTTTAGACGAGATTTCAAGACCTTTTATCAAACTACCCCACAGCAATGGTTGAAGGATAGACGATTGGACAAGGCCATTCAGTTGCTGTCTGAACAGGAGTTATCTGTAAGTTCTCTAGCCTATGAGGTGGGCTATGAAAACACCTCCTATTTTATCAAAGAATTCAAAAAGAAAGTGGGGCAATCGCCCAAACAATATATTCTTTCAAATCGACAAAAGCCCTAGGCCTTAGACTTCCGAAGTCTCAAAGACTTCGGAAGTCTAAGGCTCAGGACACTATTCAAACATTTCAAATCAAAACAATGAAGATTACCTTTATTGGCCTCGGAATCATGGGAAGCCGAATGGCCTCCAATCTAATGCAGCATGGTGCTGATCTCACGGTATACAATCGCAGCCAAGAAGCGGTTAAGCCACTGCTGGACCAAGGAGCTAAAACGGCAGAAACGATCCAAGCCGCTGTTGAACAAGCTGACCTTGTATTCAGTATGCTTTCTACTCCAGAGGTAGTTAAAGCGATATTTTTTGGTGCAAATGGAGCTTTGGCTAGTATGAAAAATGGAGCTCTTTGGGTGGATTGTACTACGGTGAATCCCTCATTTACGGCAGAAGCGGCGGAGGCAGCGAAACAGCAGGGGATAGGTTTTATGGATGCTCCGGTGGCGGGAACAAAACCGCATGCAGAAAAAGCCGAATTAGCCTTTTTTTTGGGGGGAACGACGGATCAACTGGAACAGGTCAGACCTTACCTAGAGCAAATGGGGAATAAGGTGATGCATGCCGGGGAAACGGGTAAGGGAGCTGCATTCAAGATGCTAGTTAACATTATGCTCGCTCAGTCTATGCTTATCTTTTCCGAAGCGACACTACTTGGGGAGAAAATGGGCTTTTCCAAGGATTTCCTACTCAATACCCTACCGAATCTTGTGGTTTCAGCTCCTTTTACCAAGTTCAAAGCGGAGATGGTGAGACAGAATGATTATGAGGTTCAGTTTCCATTGGAGTGGATGCACAAGGACTTGCACTTAGCAGCTGTTACTGCTTATGAACTCAATCATCCTCTATACTTGGCTAATCTCACCAAGGAAGTCTTTGGTGAGGCTCGCCGCAAGGGGATGGGCCGCTTAGATTTTGCAGCTATTCATCGATTTCTGGAGCAACAATCCCATTCGGTAGCTTGAAAATGAACTTATATCGGGTAAAATAAGAAGGAGGGTACATCTATTGAGCGGGTTTTCCCTATTTTGAGGGGTATCGGCTGAACGATAATTTGTCGGCCGAGCTTTGCATAAACCTGTAGAGAATGAAATCAACACAATACACCTTCCTTCTGCTGTTGGTGTGCTTATTCGGCTGTAAAAATGAAAAGCCGAGTCAAGCCTCCACTTGGGCAATTACCAACGTTACCGTTATTGATAGCAAGCAAAATCAACTGGATGGACAAACCGTCTTGGTGAATGGAAACAAAATTGAACAGGTAGGACCAACAGCTGAAATAGAGCTGCCTAAGGCTGTTTCCACCATCGATGGCACGGGGAAGTTTTTGATCCCAGGCTTGTGGGATGCTCATGTACATTTGACCTATGATCAAGACATCGGGCCTTCCATGTTCAAACTCTTCATGGTTAATGGAGTGACAAGTATCCGGGATACAGGTGGCCAGATGGATCTGATGCAGCCTTATCGAGAGGCCTCGGAAGCAGATCCGGCGGAAACGCCAAGGTTGATGTTTTCTGGCCCGCTCTTAGATGGGTTTCCGCGAGTCTATGATGG
>CAJXPD010000492.1 GCA_913057785.1 uncultured Lewinella sp.
CACTATTTCAGCATCTATGAAACTCTTGCGGCGAGTTGTGCCTTTATGCTTCCGATGTCTACTCCACCTAATGCCATAGTTTTTGCTAGTGGACATTTAAAGATTCCAGAGATGATGAAGGCTGGTATTGTTCTTAATACCATTGTGATCCTCTTGATTGCCCTTATGGCTAAGTACTTAATGCCGATACTTTTTGCGACTTGATTCTCTTCGATTTGAGGTGTTCCTCAACATTATCCAAAATATACGGCTAAGTAGCAACACAAAGAGGAAAAATACTCCATATTCTGTAGGAGTACGACATTATAAAAAACTACGGCAAAGCCCAATACAATTGAGACGAATAGGATAGAAAGAAGAAGGACTAAGATATATAGTTTCATAGGATATTGGCTGATTACAAAGGCTACCTTTGAAGGGTAGCCTTTGTAATATAAGCACCAAATCAAAATTAACTGACTCAATCATGCCCTGGTGCTTAAGCCTTAGAAACTAGAACTTACCATTTTCATTTTTCCATTCAGAACGAGCTGGAATATTTTCAATCGTATCCCAGTGTTCCACAATCTTACCATCTTGAATTCGGAATAGATCGTAGAAGGCTACTTCCTTATTCATAAACTTACCTTCCGAACCTGTCAGGACGAAGTTCCCTTCTCCTAAAATGAAATGGTTTTTGTGGTATTCCATCGGCATTCCTGCTTTAGCCAGGGCTTCTATGGCTTCTCCCAGACCCGCTAGCCCATCCTTCACACCTGGATTGTGTTGGGCGTATTCTTCTGTGGATACGTATGCTGTGATCTTGTCAGGCTGTTCACCCATCAAGATGTCCTTCATAAATCCTTTAATCAGGGTTTTGTTTTCCTCCGTTTTAGGCAAATCCGTTGACTCAGTGGGACCGTCAGTTTGGGTTCTACCCGAGGCTGTTTCCGTGGCAACTTCTTGTAGGTTGTCCCAATGTTCTACGATGAGGCCATCTTCAAACCTAAAGACATCAAAACCAATCTTGGGACCGAAGAAGTCGTATTCGGTATGCGTGAATACAAAATCTCCATCTTCAAATGCGCGCACAACTTTGGCTTTAAATCCACCCGGAGGCGCAGCCGCTACCACAGCTCCGAATCCCTCTAGTCCATCACCTACTGCAAGGTTGTGTTGGATATATTTTTCTGGGTTAATGTAAGAAATGGGAGTTTGATCTCCAGTGCTTAGACTGTTTAAAAGCGCCACGGCTTTTTCTTTGTTGCTGATTGACATAGTTGTTTCAGTTTCAGTTTCTTTTTCAGTTGAAGAGTTTGATTGAGTAGTGCCACAGCTAGAAATTAGGCCGAAAAGGGCTGATATAGCTATGATTTGTAATCCTTTCATGTTTGTGTTTTTGTTACATTAGATGATGCAAAGTTAGGGTGGGGGAGGAGGTGAGGAAAGGTGAGAACGAGCGTTTGGACTGTAGAAATGGGAATGTTTGTGATTTATAATGTTGAATGAAAATTAGTAGCGGAGAATGATTAGTGTAGAATAAGGATGGGAGTAGGGAAGGGCTATAGCTTATATTTTTGACGGAATTGTTCTGGGGAGACTTGTGTGTACTTCTTGAAGTACTTGAATAAGTTGCTAGGCTCGTCAAACCCGGCTTGATAGGCAATTTCCTTGACTTGGAGATCAGAATTCACCAATAGTCGCTTTATCTGTTTGATGACGATTTCATCAATAAAGGTTTTGGCGGGTTTATGGAGTACACTTTGAACGATATTATTTAAAGTTTTCGTGGATACCCCCATTTTAAGAGCATAATCCTTTACTCTCTTCGTGCGGAAGCACTCCTCTTCTACTAGATTCTGAAATAGGACAAAGGATTCCAGATACTTTTTATCCTGTAAAATTTGATTTTTCTTGGCTTTGAATCGGTGGATCTTGTTGAAAAGGATATGCAAGAGACTTCGGATAATAGGAGAGGAATATTGATCGCGTTGAGAAAAGAACTCTTCGTGCATGTGCTCCACGAGGTGCTTGATCTCCCGAACTTCAGGCATTTGCAGTTGTACCAAGGGCGAGCCCATCAATTCATTGAAGATCTGTAATGTTTTCAGTACCTCGACCTGATTGAAATAACTAATCACAAACTCTTCTGTGAACAACAGCATATACCCTTGTGCTGCACCCCTCACAAAGCGATGAATCTGGTCTTTTCTTATCGTGAGTAGTGCTCCGGGGCTTAACTCAAACTGCTCAAAGTCTATTACATGATGCCCCGTACCAGATTCGATAAATAGCAGGATAAAGAACTCAACGCGATGTAAATCTTCTGGATTATGGTCAAGGTTTTGCCGTTGATACACTTCTTCCAATCGCATCAGTTCAAAGGAAGGCGAGGCTCCCTCCTTTTGGTGAAACTTTATATTGATGATGGGGTTGGCCATGGTTTTGACGGATCCTCCTAGCTAAGATAACTCAAGTTCACTTCCTAATAAGCAATGTGGAAAAGCGCATCACCCGGACTGATCACCGGCGTATTGTTGTGACCAATAATATGGCCGTCATGAGGGGAATAAATATACACGTCCTCCTCTTTGCCAAAAGGATCGTTGATTCGTCCCAATGGTTCGCCTTGTCTAACGGGGTGGCCAGATTGTTTCATCCAAAGAAACATGCCGCCGTTCGAAGCGCGCACCCAGGTGGTTTGCTGGTAATGTAAGGTTGCCGGGATGGCAGGGGCACTTGATAGCATGTCGTGATAATGTAATACTCGCCTTATACCGTCAAGTCCATTTTCGATAGAAATGCCATCGTATCGCAAGTTTTCCCCTCCCTCAAAAACGAGAATTGGTTTTTCTTGATCTAGGGCGACTTTGCGCAAAGATTTGCTGATGGTCTTCATTCCTAGCGTGTATTTGGCACCAAAGACTTTGGCTAACTCTTCCGCTGTTGGATCATTCTTGCTGTAGCGGATCTGGGGATAGTTGTAATGACTATGCCCACCGGTATGGAAATCGATACCAAAATCAACCAAAGGAAGGATTTTCTTCGTCAGCGTACGAGCAACGCGGGAGGCTAGGGAACCTTTAGTCGTTCCAGGGAAGCTGCGGTTAACGTCTTTGCCGTCGGGGACGGCTCTGGAGAAGTTGATAAAGCCGTAAATATTGAGAATGGGAATAGCAATGACACTCCCACATTGTAGATCTTCGAATAAGCCCTTTTGCACCGAACGTCTGACAATCTCAACTCCATTGATCTCATCACCATGTACCCCACCAAGTATCAATACCGTTGGACCGGGATTTGTGCTTCGGTAAACATGTGCCCGGATGCTAATTTTATTACCTGAAGGGAGTTCGCCTACTGGGAGCCGGATGGTTTTGTGCTCTCCAGGCTCTATGGTAGTATTATGGATAATGAAGTTCGAGGATTCGCTAGTTTCGGTCATGTATTTCGTACGATCAGTTTGAGAGACGCAGGCTTTTCCCATTTCGATGCCACAGCACAAAAAAGAGGCCTACCGATAACAAGTACGAAATTACCATTATAATCTTGGAATTCATTATAGCCTTCCCTGCTATTGAAAAATACACGCTGGAATCATAACTCATACCAAAGTTAAATAAGGCAGGTACTGTTAACTGCGCAACAATACTCATCACTGGAATAAACCACAAGAGCCACTTGCTGATTGTACCCTGCTTCAATTTGAAATAAACACAGAAAGACAAAGTTACTAGCAGACTGCCCTTTATGCTCAGATCGATTATACTAGCGGTTTGAAAAGGGACGTGAAGTTGGTCAATAAGTATGAACATGAAAGCCGAGCAATAGGCAATTAAGGCCTCTATCAATTCTAGGGAAAACAACAAGAGCAGTCCTACCATCAGGTATCGATAGATCATCTTCATGGGCTTGGCTTTGTGAAACTCAGTTTGGATCAGTTGTCTTTCCCCAAATCGCATTTTACTGACTTCAAAGGCCTCTTCTTCACTTAAGCCAAGTTCTGAGAGTTCCTCTACCTGACAATGAAAATGATCTCGTAATTCATCAGATTCTTCACTGTTCAGTAGCAGATTATTGTCCAGTCTATTGACATAAGTGTCAACTTCTATTCTAAGATCAAAGGGTTTTGTGGGCGCCATATTTTTTGCATGATTTCGTGAAGAGATTGCCACTCGGATTGGAGTTGTACCAGAAAACTCTTGCCGGTGTCATTGAGCGAGTAATATTTGCGATTACGACCATTTTCGGTCTTGATGTAGGAAGAGATCAATTTATTTTTCTCCAACTTGGTCAATACGGGATACAGGGACCCTTCTTTCCAGTTTAGAGCTCCTTCGGAGATTTCTTGTACTTCCTTGATGATTTTATACCCATAGTTATCGCCCCTTTTAAGAATGGAGAGTACAATGGGAATGGTAGAAGCCGCAATCAATTCTTTGGAATAATTTTGCATACTTAGATGTTCTAGGTGTAAATATACTTAGAAGTTCTGAGTATGTCAAGCGTAGGGTAATTTAGGCGTGGGTTGGGGGAGGACTGGGAAGACTGAGGGGACGGTTAGTGAAAAACACCAAGCTGGGCTAAGGAGGCTTAGGGGGCAAAGGGAAAAGGTACCAACCTGGGTTGAGGGGGGAATCTCTAGCCGTTGTTGGTGTCTGCTGCCAGATAGATTTTCCACCAACT
>CAJXPD010000493.1 GCA_913057785.1 uncultured Lewinella sp.
CAAAGCTTCTACTGGATTGGCCGTCGAAGACCGCATCGTCTGAAAGAAAACAGTTACGACTGCCAATACTACCGCTGCAGCTAAAGCCAGGATAAAGGGCATAGGGCCCATGGAAGTGGCGTAGGCAAAATCCTGCAACCAGCTATTGACAAACCAATAACCTAAGGGGATAGCTAGCACCCCTGCGATCAGCACTAGTTTCACAAAATCCTTGATGATCAGTTGCACCAAATTGCCGACTGTAGCCCCCAGCACTTTGCGAATACCGATCTCTTTGGTCCGCTGTTCTATGGTAAAGGTAGACAGACCAAATAAACCGAGGATAGCTACGAAAATACTAAGTAGGGTTCCCATCAAAATGGTATTACCAAATCGCTCATAGCTATTGTATTGCTGAGCAAATTCCTCGTCTAAAAAAGAATACCGGAAAGGATATTGTGGCTCTAATGTGCCCCAAAGCTCTTCTATTGCGGCCAAGGAACCACCCACTTGTGTAGGATCTACCTTAAAGGCGACATTCGTGAACCAGGCTAGATCTTCTCTAGCTGATATGGCTAAGGGCTCCAAAGCGGATTGTAGCCCCTGATAATGGAAATCCTTCACAACACCAATAATTTCTCCATATTGCTCATCAAAGGAGAATTTCATCCGATGACCAATTGGGTTGTCAATTTCATAGGTTCGAACAAATTCTTCATTAACTAAGAAAGCTCTAGCAGTATCACTAGCAATCTCTTCTGAAAAGTACCTCCCTGCCTTTACTTCCAAATTCAAAGCCTCAGCCAATTGGGCATCGGCAAAAAGCGTATTGACGTAGGTACCCTTTTCTTGCCCTTCGATTTTCATCCCGTAATTGGGAATGCGCTGGCCTGGTGTACGAGCTATAACAGAGGCAGCAGAGATTCCAGGCTGTTGCAGAATATCACTCTTCGTGCGTCGAAGTTTGGCAATGGCATCCTCCGTATTTAGCGTAGCAACGATCACTTGATCTCCACTGAAACCAAGGTCCTGGTTTAGCATAAAGTTGACCTGTTTCCAAACGAAACCCACCACAATGATCATCGCGATAGAAAGGCTAAATTGCAACACGACTAATGACTGACGCATGCTGCCTCCTTTTTTCCCCTTACTCAAGGCTCCCTTCAGTGTACTGATGGGCCGAATTCTAGAAAGATAGAAAGCAGGGTAACTACCAGCAATTAGACCAATAAGCGCAGCTAAGGCTAAGAGCCAGATCGGTAACTGGGAGCTTAAGATTCCGGTGAAGCTTAGATCTCTATCTATTAATTGGTTGAAAAAAGGCAGAGCTAGATCTGCTAAAAGGATAGCCAAAACCAATGCCATCCCACTTTGCAATAAAGATTCTGATAAGAACTGGCTAACCATTTGCCCGAAAGTGGCACCACTTACTTTTCTAATACCTACTTCTTTGGATCGCTTGGCCGCTTTGGCCGTAGCAAGATTCATATAGTTGATACAAGCAATGAGCAAGACAATAAAGGCTAGGAGTAACAATATGCCGATTTGTCTAAGGCTTCCATTCTTGCCATTATATCCGCTAACATCTGTTGAATGCAGGTGTATATCGAGTAAAGGTTGAAATTTCCAATTGGGGTAGCGAGTGGGAGGCGTATCGCCATCTTCGAGATATTCTTGCTTCACATAACTATTGGCCATGGTGGTGGCTTTCTCAGAAGCGGAAATCGCTTGGCTTTGATCATTCAAGTTCACATAGACTTCACAGTGGCCACCGGTCCACCAAGGAGAAAATTCATCTTGACTGACAATTATATTTACTGCATTGAAGTGCGAGGGCCCGGCGGGCGTAGCCATCACACCTGTCACCGTGACTTGCTGCTCCTCATTAATGGTTAATACCTGTCCGACTGGATTTTGCCTGCCAAATAATTTTTGTGCTGTTTTATCCGACAAAACAGCACTAGCAGGTCTACTGAGGACGGTCTGGTGATCTCCCAATTGCAGGGGTAGAGGAACGGTCTGAAAAAACAAACTATCTGCAGTGGCGAAACCATCAATGAAAATGCTTTCTTCCCCCTTTTGCACTAGCACCTCATCGATCCCGCTAAATCTAGTAGCTGATTTGATTTCTGGAACTTCATCGATTAGCGCCGGAGAGACTGGAGCTGGCACAATGGCCATTTTACGATTATTGGCCGCTGGATACTCTCGGTACAAGCGATAAACCTGTTCTTTATTGGGTATGCTTTGGTTATAACTTCTTTCGTGTTGGATGTAGAGAAAGATCATAACGATCAAGGCCATGCCTACACTGAGTCCAAGAATATTGATAAAGGAAAAGAGTCGGTTTTTAATGATGTTCCGCCAGGCAATCTTAAGATAGTTTTGCAACATGGTTAGCTTGGTTTGCGTTTTTTACATTTTGAGTCCAAAAGCATGCCAGTGCTTCAGTCTGTTGATTATTAGCTATTTGTGTTGAAGTATGGCGGAAAATAATGTGCGTATCTGAACATGTAGTGTTCATTATTGAACAGTGCTATGTGGACGATAATGGTCGTCCCCTTAGCGCTTTCTATATAGGTAGTAGAGGTTCAAGTCCTCGGAATTGGCCAAGATAATATCTGGGAACTCATCCTCATTTATGTTACCCACTGCTACCTGGTAGGTACTATACTCATTTTCAGATAGGGGCAGGCGATCAAATTGCTTAGCCTCTCCTTGGTTGAAATATACCGCAGAAGGCATTTGTGTATTGCCGGAAATAATGTCTAACTCCCCGTCTCTATTGATATCAGCAAGCAGCAGGTGGTAAGTGCTTTCTTCCGCGGCACCCAACACTAGCTTACGGCTGTAGGAATGATCTTTGTCGCCGAAGTAGATTACGTTGGGTTCTCGAATATTACCCGTTACAATATCTAGCCAGCCATCTTTGTCCAAATCAGCTACGGCCACCGAACGTGTTTCATCCGTACCGGTGCCAAAGGGAATGCCCACTTTGGCAAAGTCGCCTTTTCCTTCATTGAGATAGATGTAATTCTGTTGTTTATCCCTGTTGGCCAATACTAAGTCTTGGTCTCCGTCCTTATCGATATCAGCGGCGGCTACATCAATGGTGGAATCCTCCGCGCTCCCGAACGGAATGCAATTGTCAAAGTTGGCCGCCCCATCGTTAAAGCATATCTCATTGGCTGAGCCCCGATTAGTAATCAGCACGTCGATATGTCCATCATTATTGATATCAGCTAGCAGTAAACTTCGGGTCGGAGCTTCCCGTTCACCGAATAGTCCCTTTTCCATAAATTGTCCATTGCCATCGTTGAGAAAGATCCGGTTCGGAGCCATATCGTTTCCGGTCATTATATCCAGATCTCCGTCGCCGTCTAGATCTGCTAGGGGGGCTGCGTAAGTAGTGGACAGATTAACGCCAAGTGGCTGCGCAATTTTGTATCCTCGCTTTGTCATAATAAAGATGTAGTTTTGCTCCGGCCAGTGACGGCCATTTGCAACGACGGCATCCAGGTCACCATCCCCATCTACATCTCCCATGCTAATCGAAGCTGTTCGGTGTTTTGCCGTTCCAAGGGAGTAGAAATAGCCTCTAGGGTTGATGAATTGATGGGTTTGGGCTTCAACCTGGAGTTGTAGGAACAAGCAAAGGATAAACAGGGAGAGGAGAGAGGTGAATGTAGTTCGTTTCATTTCGATTGAATTTGAAGTCCGGAGTGATTATGTGAAATTTAAATGTATGAAAAAGTCGGATAAAAGGAAGGATGATCAAGGCAAGGAAAAAGTTGCTTCTGGCGAGGAGATCGGAATGCGACTCAATAAGTATGTAGCCCATTGTGGGGTGGCATCGCGTAGAGCGGCAGCAGAAATGATTAAGCAGGGGCGTGTGGCGGTTAATGGAGAGGTGGAAAAGGCTCCCGGATACCAGATAGAGGAAGGAGATGTGGTGACCTTTGATGGCAAAACCATACAGCCAGAAGAACGCAAGGTCTACATTTTGATGAATAAGCCCAAGGATGCGATCACTACCTTGAGAGATGAGCGTGGACGAAGAACGGTGATTGACCTGCTGAGAGGTAAAATTAAAGAAAGGATTTTTCCCGTTGGACGCCTGGATAGAGAGACCACAGGCTTGTTATTGTTGACCAATGATGGAGACTTGGCAGAGAAAATGACGCATCCTCGTTATCAGATGAAAAAGGTTTATTATGCTAGCCTTAATAAGGAACTCCATCCAGCTGACTTGGGGAAGATAGAGAAAGGATTACAACTGGAGGATGGGCCGGTACAAGTCGATTGGGTCGAATACCTTCCCAAGCAAGCTAAGACTGAGGTGGGACTTGAAATCCACGTGGGCCGCAACCGGATCGTTCGTCGCATCTTTGAACATCTGGGATACGAAGTCAAACGCCTTGATCGGGTCTATTTGGGTGGCTTGACGAAGAAGGATCTAAAGCGAGGATGGTGGCGCCACTTGACACAGCAGGAGATTATTATGCTGAAGCATTTCAATAAGCAGCGTGATCGGAAGTAGCGAGGTATTAGTATAGTTTACCAATAAATTGAGCGGTATCGAAACGCATCGATACCGCTCAATTTATATTTATCTGGATCGTGTCCTCTAGTTGATCCAAG
>CAJXPD010000494.1 GCA_913057785.1 uncultured Lewinella sp.
GGCACAATACAATGTGTTGCGTAAGAGAGGACACTCTCCAAGTGAAGCCTTCAATGAAACAGTTGAGGAATTGACACAGAGTCTGATGCCTCTAGTTGCTGAAAATGGAATGGACTGGATGTATGCCAACTGTTCTACCACAGCACAAAGAGGTGCCCTGGATTGGAAAAACAAATTCCGTGATGCAGTATCTCCTGTTTTCGAAGAATTGTATGATAGCGTTGCCACAGGCAATGAAGCACAACGTTCTATCGATTCCAACAGCCAAACGGACTATCGCGAGAAATTGCAGGTAGAATTAGATGAATTACATAATAGTGAAATGTGGCAAGCAGGTCAGACGGTAAGAAGCCTTCGTCCTGAGAATCAAGCCATTGATTAATAGTCCTCTCACATTTTTTGTGTTTTGAAGTCAGCGTTTTGGCTAAAAGTCTTGCTCCCCTTTATCGCAATTCTTCTAACCAAAACGCTGACCACAAAAATTGTCAGAGAACGTGACTAAACTAGTGTCGCACTACTAATGAACAGATAATGCCCGGCTAACCCTGTTAGCTGGGTCTTTTTTTATCTATCAAAATAGATACACTCCTCTAAGCCAGTATCCTTATCTTTGCAGCTCATTTACTCTGAAGAAAAATGGACTCACAACTATCCGAGACACAGTTAGGCAAATTGGTATCCGTAGAGAACATCTATAAGGCAAAAGTGCGGCTTCGTAAGATAGCTGAACATACTCCCTTGATGTTTAATCACAATCTGTCCAACGAATACGATTGCCAAATTCGCTTGAAACGGGAAGACCTACAGGTAGTACGATCCTATAAAATTCGAGGGGCGTACAATAAGATGTCAACTTTGAGTAAGGATGAGCTAGCCAATGGAGTTGTTTGTGCCAGCGCAGGAAACCATGCGCAAGGTTTGGCCTTAGCTTGTGAGAAGAAACAAGTTAAGGGCAAGATTTTCATGCCAGCTGCTACCCCAAAGCAGAAGATCAATAAGGTCAAATTGTTCGGGAAGGAGTATGTCGAAGTGATCCTCGTTGGAGATACCTTTGATGAGGCCTACCAGGAAGCCTTGAAAGTGGCAGAGGAGGGAAATATGACTTTCGTGCACCCCTTCAATGATAGAAGAGTGATAGAAGGACAGGGTACGGTGGGGCTAGAAATAGAGGAAGATTGCCCCGTTCCGATCGATTACATCTTTGTAGCCATTGGTGGTGGAGGTCTTATTTCGGGGCTAGGTAGCTACTTCAAGCAGATCAGTCCAGACACCAAAATCATTGGCGTAGAGCCAGCTGGAGCTCCAGGCATGGCTGAGTCTCTGAAGGCGGGTAAGGTAATCAAGCTAGAGAAGATTGACAATTTCGTAGATGGTGCCGCTGTACAAGAGGTGGGTAAGATTACCTTTCAAATAACGCAGCAGGTCATAGATGATATGCTCCTGGTACATGAAGGCAAAGTTTGTACGACGATCTTACAACTCTATAATGATGAAGGGATCGTCTCAGAGCCCGCTGGCGCCTTGACTATTGCCGCATTAGATCAATATCGACAAGAGATTAAGGGAAAAAATGTGGTGTGTGTCATCAGTGGCAGCAATAACGATATCATCCGGACGGAAGAAATAAAGGAACGCTCTTTATTATACGAAGGACTGAAGCACTATTTCATCATTCAATTCCCTCAGCGGGCTGGAGCTTTGCGAGATTTCCTGAACAATGTTCTAGGGCCTACGGATGATATCACCCAATTTGAATATACCAAGAAGAGGAATAAGGAATTTGGGCCCGCATTAGTCGGTATCCAAGTAAAAAACAAAGAAGATTACCAGAGCTTAATTGACAGGATGGAAGAGCACAAGATTAACTTCCAGCATATCAATGAGCAGAAGATGCTTTTTGAGTTATTAGTATAATCATTAAGGGTGTGTCGTCTCCCCCATCTGCAACAATAGATTGAAGTCGGCGGGTTCTACTGGCATCACGGACAAACGGCCAATTCTTACCAAGCCCAGGTTTTGCAGTGCGGGTTCAGCCTTGATTTCCTTCAGTGAAACAGCTTTTTCAAATTTCTTTATGGCTTTCAAATCAACAGCAGACCAATCTCCTTTTTCTGCTGTTGGATCCGGATAAGCGGCTCTCATCACTTCAGCTATGCCCACGATTTCTAAACCTTGACGACTATGATAGAAAAGTACATAGTCTCCAACTTCCATTCCTCTGAGATGCTTGCGTGCTGCATAGTTTCTCACACCATCCCACATCCCAACACCTTCTGCCACCAAATCATCGTAGCTGTACTCAGCAGGTTCAGATTTTACAAGCCAATAGCCCATAACTTGAATTTTATGGTTTACAAAAAAGGATTAGTTCGTATGGATAACAGCCTAAGTTGAATCAGAGTTGATATCTGGCCTGCTTAAATAAGTCCCAAACCACGACCCCTAGACAGACCGAAATATTCAAGGAATGTTTGGTTCCAAACTGTGGAACCTCTAAACATGTATCGATGATCTCCATCACCTCCTCTCCTACTCCTTTCACCTCATTTCCAAACACTAAGGCATACTTTTGCCCCCCTTCAACCTTGAATTCTTGCAATGGAATACTATCCGTCGCTTGCTCTACTGCCAAGATTTGGAATCCTTTGGCCTTGAGGTCCTCAATGGCAGAAGTTGTTTCCTCAACATACACCCAGTCCATGCTATCCGTCGCACCAATTGCAGTTTTCAGAATCTCCCGATGAGGGGGCTTAGCCGTAATCCCACAAAGGTAGACTCTTTCAAGTGCAAAAGCATCCGCGGTCCGGAAGGCTGACCCCACGTTTAGCGCTGACCGCACATTATCAAGTACGATGACCAAAGGTGTCTTCTCCTGCTCCTTGAAAGTAGCAACATCTACTCGCTTGAGTTCCTTTAAAGATAATTTTCGCATTCCTTGAATTTTACCTAGTTCCAAAGATAGCTTTTCCTCTAATCATCGGCTGGCCTTTGATATAGGATCATCTTGATGCCCCGGCTCCGGATCTCGTGCATTACCTTCCATTCCTCTTGTAGTCGCCAAAGTTCCGCGTCGGAAAAATCATTCATAATGTTGGAATACAGGATATATTGATCGGTTCTAAGGTCTTTCGCTTTATACCCAAGCCTCACCTCATTTAGATCTTTGTATTTCAGCGATCCAATTTCCGGGAAAGCTGTCCCAATTTTCTCCAGTTCTATCTGCTGGTCTTGTACAAACTCCCTCATTTGCTCCCGGAGATCATAAAATGACCAGTGCGCCAGCGTCGAATCCCAGCCTTGAGAAATTCGATCTGGATAAATCCACAGGTTTCCTGTCAACAGCCCGATAGATACGATAGCTAACAAGCCTTGTCTTGATCTTGTGGTCCAATTATAACTTAGCAATTCCTTGATTAGAAGGAAAAACAGGATCGTTGTTAGCAGAAACGGAGGCAGCAAATATCGATGTTGCTGCAAACCCGCATATAAAAGGAAAGGAACGCTTATACCCAGAAGTACAATAATATAGAGTAAGGTCATTCTTCTGACCTGAGGATCAATCTTACCTTTCCGGAGTCCATTGTTTTTCCATAAACTAATTGCACACAATAGAATTCCAGTAAAGATGAAGATTCTCCCGAAGTCCAGGAAGCGCCATACCAAAACGGCTGTATTCTTGATGAACTGCCCAAGACCAGCTCGGGCAAAACTCGGAGCCCATTCTGATTCCTGATGATACCCAATCCAACCGACTGAAAAATAGTGATAAGCCAGATAGGACATAGCCAACAATCCTCCAGGCAAATATGGGGCAATTAGACCTTGGAAGGTTTTCCACCTAGAACCCTCCGATAACTTCTTCCAATTGATGACAAGTTCCCACATAAAAACTAGGAAAGCTACCATCATACCTCTGGTACTAATCATCCCTAATCCGATTACAGCCAACACTTTAAGAGTCGATTTTTTAGAATAAATACCATTAATTAGCAGGAGGAAACATCCAGCCAGGATAATATCTGGGCTAACTAGGCTTGCTTGCCCAGCCACCACCGGATCAATCGAGAGGAAAAGCATGAAAAAGGGGAGTAAATTTCTTCCGATCAAGCGCTTCCCTAAATTGAACCATTGAAATACCAGCAGTATCAGGAAGGGCAACATTGCCCAGTGACTGACCTGCAGGCTTTTCCCAAAAATCTTCCAACAAACCGCCAGGTAGATTCCGAAGTAGGGAGGGTGCCCGCTATCAATTTCAGTTGGTAAGAGGAATTGCTCAAAATCATTCTCGAAATAGAAGTGAGCATGCTTACTACCTAATTGAATGGTGTCCCAAAAGAAGGAGTGAGTTGAACTCAAAGCCGTGATCGTCAAGCACCAAAGGATGGCAAGCAGCAAGTACATATTTGCCCGCTGCTTACCGAAAAAGCTTACACTTTTAGCTCGTGTCAACTTTGCTCTTGGTATTTATGAGCAATGGCAGCCTTGACAAAAGCCACAAATAATGGATGGGGTGCTTCCACGGTACTCTTTAATTCTGGATGGAATTGCACGCCTACGAACCAGGGATGGTTTTTCAATTCAACGATTTCAACCAATCCCGAATCTGG
>CAJXPD010000495.1 GCA_913057785.1 uncultured Lewinella sp.
TACGCTTGAGTGTAAAGCGGTATATTGCTCCCGGATCACAGATTCAATCTTATTGTCAATTTCCTCTCGACTACGCTCCACCGCCATGCTGAAGAGGCCAACCACAGCTTTAAATTTCACTTCCGTAAAGGTGTGTAAGGCGTAGGGTTTTGCAGTACCAATTTCGAGGAGACCGATGACTTCATCCTGTTGATTCAGTAAAGGAGCAACCATGATACTGCGGATACCATATTCTAATAGCCCTTTTTCAATCGCAGTCGGACGTTTGATGGAAGCTAAGTCCTCGATTAGTAAAATGGATTTGTATTTACAGACCTTCTCGTAGATCGAACCGGCATTTTCGGGTGCCAGTAACATACTGACTCGGTCCGACAAGAAATCGTATCTAATCTTATATTGATGGGCAACGGTATTTTCGATCGGATAGTCAATCGCCGTCAACCCAACTTTAAGTTTGGGTAAAGCGAAATAGTCTCTAAGCGCATTGCGAATGCCTTCCAATTTATCTTCCTCTACCAAGGAGTTACGTTCCAACAATTTGTGACGCAGCCTGGACAAGGATTCTTCTTCAGTGATATCTATCAAGTGGCTGATGGTAAAACCTGAGATCTCGAAGCTTTCAGGGGGGAGATGTCGCAACCACAGCTTCATGTCATACATGTTGCTCAACATCTCGTTGATTTGCTCCTGTGTCAAAGGTTTTAAGGGCTTCAACGCCTTGATTTTAAGGAACTTGAGGTCGATGGTGGTTTTGTAATACCTTACTAAACCTGTGGCCTTGTCTTTCACAGAAATGGTGAGAGAAGAATCAACAGTTATGTTCTGACCATAGAACCTATTGAGGATCAAACTGCACGCCCTAGCCACCGCAGAGCACTCTAAAGCACTACCACTTTGATTCGATTCAAAATTGATCTCTTTGCCGTCCTTAAGTTTTTCCAAAGCCGGAGTGCAATAGATATGATCCATTTCAAAAGGTGCAGAGATCTTCGTCATTTGCGTATCACGCAAGGCAGGAGGAAGGAAAAACAACATCATCAACTGGAGCGTCTCATCATGTTCATTGAGGATCTCCCGATCAACGATTGGTTGTCGAAGTTCTGGAGTTAAATTGATGCGCTCCATCAAGGTTTTTGCCAGGAAGGACTCTGCATAATCCTCACTGTTTTGTTTTTCCTCGATATACTCTATTAATGGTTCGAGACATAATACGGCTCGAAATGGAATGTTTCGGATTCCCAGCATTTGATTCATGTCCTTCGCTGCAGGCCTAAGGGCAATCGGCTTCTTCATAGACTGGGAAGTCAGGATGGACGTATTCATTATTGCTTTGCTTTTCTATTCTCAGACAATTTTCCGTGTTTAGCTAAAAGGGGAGAAGCTGAAGCACAAGAATGGTCGGAGAACCTTCTTTTTTGTTAAATTATAATCTCCAGGTCAGCCGAGCCCGAGCGTTTACTAGAAACTTAGCGGTAGTGTATGCTGACCACAATACTTGCTTAGGAAGGTTTTACCTAAAAACAATATTAAGTTTCGAAAAGATGAGAGTAGGAGAGAAAGTTTAGTGGGAACCTTTGTGTTAATGCCTTAAGATAAAGGCAAATACATGGGTTTCGTCTGCAGCTTTTCGGCCTCCTTGTACAATTCGGCCATGTCTGCAATACTTCTCTCTAAAGGTAGATAACTAAATTCAAAGACGGTCAAGGATTTGTTGTTTTTGTACTCACACGGTAGCGATGAAACTTGCACCGACTCTCTTGTGACGGTAGGATCTCCTCCCGTGAAGAAATTCAGAAAAGCCACAGCACGCCAAGCCACTTCACCGATCCACTTTCGAATCGGCCGTTTCGGGATCTTTGCACCTAAAGTTTCGGCAATCTGTGATAGGAAAGATTGATAGGAGATACTATCGGCACTTAAAACGTAACGTTCTTCATTGATCTCTGATTCCATCAAATGAATCATAAATCGGCAAACATCCCGAACATCGACAAATCCGTTGGCTCCCATGGGGTAAAATCCATGCTCTTTACGAACCAGCTCTAACATTTTCAAGGGACCTCTATCCCAAAACCCGCCACCGATGATCATCGCTGGATTGACAATGGCCACATTCAAGCCTTCTGCTGAACCTCTCCATACCTCTTGTTCTGCTAAATACTTGCTGACTCCGTAGTTGGAATTAAATGGACTGCTCTCCCATTTTGTGTCCTCATCGATAACCAGTTGGTTCTTAGGTCTGCCGATAGCTGCAATGGAACTAACATATACCATCTTCTTAATCCCCAAGTGTAAAGCAACGTTCACCAGATTAGCCGTACCTTCTTTATTGATGGCCATCATTTTGGGAACTTCACTCCTTTTAAAAGAGATTAAGGCGGCGCAATGGTATACCAAGTCAATGCCTTGGACTACTTCTTCCAAGCCTATGACATCTAGCAAGTCGCACTCCACCCATTCCACCTGATCAGCTACTGTTGCAACCAAATCCATCGGGCTGCTGGCCCTTTTCATCGCTCGTATATTGGTGAATCCATCTTGGATCAAATATCTAAGCAAATAAGAACCGACCATGCCAGTAGCTCCTGTAACAAGTATCGGAGTATTCTTGGGAATGCTTGCTTCCATGTCAATTTGAGTATGTGGGAATTAATTCAGGTATCTGATAAAGCGCACCATTTATACTGTCCTGCGAGGCTCCGGTCACACTGGCTAAGCAATTGGGCATTTGGCGAATCCGCAACAAGCCCATTAAGGCCATCAAAGCGGCTTCTTTAAAGCCAATAATCGTTGCCGAAGGAATATGGACGTTTACGGAATCTCCACAGGCCTCGCGAATACATTCTATCAGAAAATCATTAAAAGCTCCGCCACCAGTGACCAGCATGTTCATTTCTGCAGGGTTTAAATTCTCTTTCTGAATGACCATGGCTAGATGATCTGCAATGAGCTGTGCAATCATCCGGTTTGCAGTATATAACTTGTCCGTAAGCTCACCATCGTGTTGGCAAAAGGCTGTAGTCTGATGGGCCAGCACCCAATCGTTACCCAATGATTTGGGGTATTCCTGTTGGAAAAAATCCAGCGAAAGAGATTCTTCCAAAAGTGCTGGGATCAATTGGCCAGTAGCTGCCATGCTACCCTTGTCATCATATTCCAATCCCAAGGGAGCCACTAATGCATTGAGTATCTGATTCGCTCCACAAATATCGAAAGCTACATATCCGTTAGGAGTTTGTACGCTCAGATTGGCGATACCTCCTAGGTTAAGGCAACATTGATAGGCTTTGAATAAATATAGATCTGCGGTGGGGGCGAGCGGGGCACCCTGACCACCCAGAGCGATATCTTGCGTTCGGAAATCACAAATGACCGGATAACCGCTGGTTGCAGCCAAAGCGGCACCATCCCCAATTTGTAGACTCAATTTTTGTTCCGGATAATGGAAAATGGTATGACCATGAGAGGCAATGTAGTCTGGCTGGATTTCGTATTTATTGAGAAATTCAGTGACCAACGCACCCATTAAAGAGCCATATGCTGCGTCTGTCTGGGCAAGTTCTAGGGCGGAAGCTGTCGGCAGTTTCTGTAGGCGTTCCTTCCAAGCAGTAGAGTAGGGAAGTGTTTCTGCTTGAAGTATTTCCCAAGACAGAATTTCATTCTCCTCATTGAGCACGAAACGGCAATGCGCTAGATCGAGCCCATCTAAGGAACTACCAGACATTAAACCGAGGATATCATAATTAGTCATGCTGCTACTTTATTTTCAAAGGGATCTGCTCTAAAGGACCTGGAAAAACGGATTTTGCCAAAGCTGAATCTCTATTGAATGGAATCTCGCAACTCCATGGTATATTGAGCTACCTCCTTGATTTGAGTTTCTGAAAGCACTGTTTCGTAGGCTTGCATAGCATTCCGACCTTTGGTAATTACTACCACTCGCTCTTCTAGGCTGAGTTGAGATTGCCGAAGATTTGCAGCCCCACCTGCTCCCATATCTCCTTTCAAGCCATGGCAAGTTACACACTGCTTTTTGAAGATCGATTGTCCATCCTCCTCTATGTCTGCGCCAACTCCTACTGTTTTGCTATTGTTTTGGCAACTCCAAGATAGTACAAACACTAGCAAAAACAATCCAATAACATTTCTATTCATTTCACCTTCTTTTTTCCTTCTAAGCCCTAATGGTCAGGATTCGAATCCTGAGTTTGCTTCAGCTGCGAAAGTAAGACTAAATATTGGTTCAAGATAAGCGTAAAATTAGCGGGATTTTTCCCTACAAAGAGAACCTCAAAGCTTCCTTCTTGTTTAATAAGTAAGAGGGGGAGAATGATAAAAATGGAATTTTCTTGATTTCTTCGGCAATTTGCTAATTTTATAGAACTAGATCAGGTTGTTCCACATTTCGATGTATTCCCTACATTCGTAGAATAATTTTAACAAAGGCAGGAAAACCCTGTTCTTTAGATAAATTTCACTTGACTAGCCAATTCTCTTAGCCCGCAAGGCTGTGGGAAATGAAAAGAGCTTATACGTATTTAGAATCTACTGTGCCCACTCAGCGCAGTTCTTACTAGATGCGTTCCATATTGACAATCAAAT
>CAJXPD010000496.1 GCA_913057785.1 uncultured Lewinella sp.
TGATACCAGCCATCGTAGTACATGGCATTACCAATGATGCGATTGGTTTGTCCGGGGCTGCTTCTATTGTGGAGGCGCTCACGCCTTATCATCAATTTACACGTGCGATTCCGTTTGCTATTATTGCTATCATCTTCTGGAAAAGATCAGGCTCGAACTTGAATTGGGAGAACAGTTACCGAGTATAGTTTTACAACACTACCCCATCCCCCATCTCAATAATCCGATCTGTCCTTTTAGCGAAATCGACGTCGTGTGTCACGACCAGCAGGGACATGTCCTGCTCATGACTCAGACGCCTGAGTATATTAAATACATTGTCTGAATTCTTACTGTCTAAATTACCGGTAGGCTCATCTCCCATGATAATCTTTGGATCATTGATCAAGGCCCGTGCAATGGAAACTCGCTGCTTTTGCCCACCGGATATCTGAGAAGCTTTTTTGTGTGCTTGTTCCACAACACCCAACATATCCAGTTTTTCTAGGGCCTTTGCCTTGATCGTACTTTCGCTCGCCTTTCCGAGTTTTAGCGCAGGAAGCATGACGTTTTTTAAGACGGTAAATTCGGGCAATAGATAGTGGAACTGGAATACAAAGCCAATCTTCTCATTCCGAATGCGAGCCAAATCCATTCTACTTAAATTGGACATTTTTTCCCCATCAATATAGAGTTCTCCATCATAGTCCGTATCCATGGTAGATAATATGTATAGCAGGGTTGATTTGCCGCATCCAGATTTCCCCATGATCGATACAAATTCTCCATTCCGAAGTTGAATGGAAATATTCTTCAGTACATGAAATTTTACTGGATCTAAGAAATACTTATTGATGTGTTTGGTCTCTAAAATAGAATGCATACGCCTTACTATTGTCCTCTAATGATCTCCACTGGATCTATTCGCTGTGCTTTTCGAGCTGGCAGATAACCCGCTAAAAAGGTAGCCACTAAGGCAAATAGAATCCCCGTGATATAATACAATGGATCGTAGTTGATGGGATAGGTTTTAACGGTGGGTAGAGCTTCCGTGACGAAGGGAATATTATCAATTAGCACCGCTCCCCCATAGCCAATAGCTAAGCCCAATGCTCCTCCTACCAAGCCGATGATCAAGGCCTGTATAATGAATATATACATTACATCTCTTCCCGTAAAGCCCGTAGCTTTCAGAATGGCAATGTCATTCATCTTCTCATAAATGAACATATTCAAGATATTGTAAATCCCAAATCCGGCCACAATTAGAAGCGTGATCGATACCGCATAAGAAATCAGGGTTCTAATATCTGAGCCGGTATCGAATTGAGCATTAGCAGTTTTGATATCTAGTGCTCTAATCGGATAGACTTTTTCAATCATTTGGGACATAGGAGTAGCCTTATCCATGTTGTGAAGCTTGACATGGATTCGGGTAATATAATTACTCCCCACGCCTAGTATCTGCTGTGCCATTTTCAGGCTAACATAACTCTGTACATCATCTACTTCGGCTAGGCCACTTTGAAAGATCCCTCCGATCAACAAGGAGTACGTAGCCCCATTGGTACTCATGACCTGCAGCCGATCTCCTACCGCTAAGCTCAATCTTTTGGCTACCCCAGCTCCCAACAAAACCGTATTCTTATTTCGGTACAGGCTATTTACATCTCCCTCCACGATATAGTCTGTGAAGTTGAAAAGTTGGACTTCTCCGCCCACCTCAATGCCATTTAACACACCATTTAGATTGTTAGAACCTGCTCGATAAAACACCTTACAGGTGGTTTGCGGGGTAGCTCCTTCCACCTGCTTATTGTTTCGCAACTCCGTAAGGATAGGGAGGGCATTGTGGATGCGCTCCAACTGTGCTTTCGGTTTGACGGAATGGATAAATTGCTGGATCCGTGGATTCGATTGATATCTGGTTAGCGGCTGCAATGCAGTCGGTTCAGATTTGTTGAACAACTGGATATGAGGAGTTCTATTCAAAACCAAACCATCTAGCAACTGATTGAGACCAGTCATAAACCCCATCATAATGATAAAGGTCCCGATCCCAAAGGTAACGCCAAGCGCAGCTACCATGGTCTGCTTAAATTTAGAAAGCAGATGGGTCCTAGCTATGTCAAGCACGAGGCGAAAACCATTCATTGTGGATCTGGTTTTAGGATTACAATAGTCGAATCAATACCCGAAAGGATTTCAACAAATTCCATATTCTTCACTCCCACTTTTACCCCTTTTTCTCCGTCGATGGTCAACACCCGATTGCCCCTCAGTAGATAATCCGTAGGAATGAGCAAAGCTCTCTTTCTTTGATCAGCGATAATGCTGGCTTCCCCGGAAAGTCCATTGTATAGCTTTTCAGGGTTGTGGATAAACTGACTTTCTACTCGAAAGGTTTGTGTTAGTTCATCCTTCATGGGTGAGATGGTGTTGATCTGGGCAGTAAATACCTCATTCGGATAGGCTTCCAAAGCTACCACCACCGTATCTCCGAGAGATATTCTGGTAATATCTACCTCATCTATATCCATTTCGATCAAGAAATCATCAGCGCTACCGATCTCTGCAAATTGTTCCTGAGGACTAATAAGTTCTCCAATTTCTTTATGGATTCGGTATACGCGTCCATCCATTTTGGCAGCGACCGTAAAGTCAGCAAAGTGCTCTCGTTCAGTTGCCACAAGGCTTGCTGCCTTTCGGTAATTATTCTCCAAACTCATTAGTGACTGAGAATGATTGTATTCTAGTACCCTAAGTTGACTAAGGGTAGTTTGGTAGGTCCGGCTTGCCCGATCTAGATCAATCTTTTTCCCGATGTTTTGATTCCACAGTCGTTGTTGTCGGGCTAGATTAGTGGAGTCCAGCGCCAACTGCTGTCGGACAGACTCGATTTCTGTCTCTATATTCCTAAGCAAGTTGTTTTTTCCTAAAAAATTGGCCTTGGCCTCTCCTAGATTCAGTTGAGCATTCGTTAATCGATTTCCTACATCTGGAGAAATGGACAATTGAAAAAGTATATCTCCTTTTGCAACCAAATCCCCTTCCCTAACGAAGATCTCTTCTATGATGCCAGAGCGAGAGGTTTGTGGGTGGTAAGTAGTTTCAGGTCGGATTGTCACGGAAGCATAGACTGCTTCTGTAAGGTCACGGACTTGCCCCCTTGTACTTTCCTGATCAGCTCGATAAGCGCAGCTGGCAAGGTTCAAGGTGAAAAGTAAAAACACAATTCTCATCTACGTTGATTTTGGCAGAAAATAAAGACATAAAGCCTTCCTCCTAGTTAAAAGGATTCGTTGAGGAACAGGGTGATTTTTGTCACTGTACTGCCTCGCAAATGCATAAATCAGACTGATTTTTAAAAGTCAATGTTCCGAGGAGAAAAAAAGGAGACCGTTATCTACCTTCCCGTCCATTTCAACCTAAACAAAAAAGTGCGCCCATTTTCATGGACGCACCCTATCAAGTCAAAATTTCTCGTAAAATCTAAGCTGGCACTGAGGAAATCTAAGATTAAATATTCCTACCCAATGACGAATCAACAAATTCCCAGTATCCTCAGGCACAGCATCTACTATGCAAAAGGGCTAGGGAATACCCAACCATTTCACGTTCAGTATTTTGCTATGGATTGGCCTTTACAAATCGGCCAATAAAAGTTCTTTTCCCATTGTGCGTTGTGTATAGCAGATAAATGCCTGGCGCTAACTCCGAGACATCTACTTGTACGCGTTCTGGTGATTGCTCGACTTGCTGTTGGATAATAGATCGACTATTCGAACTCATTACATCCAATTGGATCGATTTACCCCAGAAGCGCTCCGCTAGGTTCACCTCGATAGCTGCCGAACTTGGGTTAGGGAAAATGGTAGAAACCCTAGGACTATGACAAGCTTCAATATGGAACTGAGCTCCCGCAACATCCAAAGCTGCACAGATAGCTCCACCTCCTTGTTCTAGTAGTCCATTCACATCAAAACCCGTAGTCTGTCCAGGTACTACAATGCCAAGATCTAGAGTGGCAGGATCATATACCAGTGTGTGAATCGTGAATCTTCCAGTATGATCTACTGTAAATTCTGGTTCATTGCTTACCGCTTCGATAACCAAACCTTCACCAGAGGTCAACACATAGAGTACCTCAAATCCAGCCGGTACATGAGGCGCTTCATTTTCACTTGCTTTCAATACAGCATTTCCACTGAGTAGGCAAGGATCATTGCTTGGGTGTAAAGTACCCGCTGAAGCCTCACAAGCACAGCTTTCAATATCAAAGGGCGCGCCGGCTACATCCAAAGCACCACAGATATCGCCGCCACCTTGCTCTAGCAAGCCATTCACGTCAAAACCAGTTGTTACCCCTGGTACGACAATGCTAAGGTCCAAGGTAGATGGATCATATACTAGCGTATGGATGGTAAAACGTCCTTCGGCGTCTACTGTAAATTCAGGATCTGCATTCACTGCCTCTATCACCAGGCCTTCACCAGAAGTCAAGACATAAAGAATCTCGGAACCGATCGGCACAGTCGGATGATGATCAAACTTAGCTTCCAAAATAGCGCTCCCCCCATCTAAACATGGATCACCAATAGCGTGTAAGGT
>CAJXPD010000497.1 GCA_913057785.1 uncultured Lewinella sp.
CGCATCCTTGGCCAAGCTCTCTTCCTCAAACCCCATTCCATGGGATTCGATATTGGGCTCGTCTACTACATACAAACCATGTTCATCGCACAATTCGTACCATCTGGCTAGATTGGGGTAATGGCTATTTCTTACCGCGTTGATGTTGCATTGCTTCATGAGTCGGATATCCTCCAACATGCTCTCCTCCGTGATTACATGACCGGTATGTTGATCATGCTCATGCCGATTTACGCCCTTAATGGTAATCGCTTTCCCATTGACCAGCAGTTGCGCATCCCTAATTTCTATTCTGCGAAAGCCTGTTCGGCAGCCCACCACTTCTTGAATCTTTCCCGTTGGATCCGTAAGTGTAAAAACCGAACGGTAAAGATGAGGAGTCTCCGCTGTCCATGCTTTCACCCCTGGAACCTTCAATTGCCATTGCCAATGCCCTTCTTCCCCTTTTGCGACTAGCACATCTTCCTTGCGTTCAATGATGATCTTTTCTTCCGCGTCTAATAGTTGATAGGTAAGCTGATAAGGTTTGGATAACACTGCTCCATGATTAGCCACTTGTAATTGAACATCTAATTGTCCATCGCGATAGTCTTCATCAAGCCCGCCCGTAACGAAGAAGTCACGCACGTGAATGGTAGGTGTGGACCACAGGAAAACATCTCGATGAATCCCACTGAGACGCCAATAATCTTGGCATTCCAAATAGGAACCATCCGACCATCTATACACTTCTACTGCTAGGATGTTTTCTCCCTCCTGCAAGTGTTCCGTTACATCAAACTCTACTGGCGTTTTACCATCTTGGTTATAGCCTAACCACACTCCATTCAACCAAAAATGGGCGGCTGATTTCACTGCAGCAAAGTGCAAAAAGACGTTTCTCCCTGCCCAACTCTCCGGCACCTGAAAAGTCCGTCGGTACGAACCTACGGGATTATAATCATGTGGAATGAAAGGCGGATTCTTCTTAAAGGGATATCTGTCATTGACATAAATGGGAACATCGTATCCTTCTATCTCCCAATTAGAAGGTACTGCGATCTCGTCCCATGCACTCGCGTCAAAAGAGGGCTCAAAAAAGGCTTGCGGCCGATCTGCTGGACGCTGATTCAGTTGGAACCTCCATTTCCCGTTCAAAGATTGGCACCATTTGGACTCCAGTCGAGATAAAGTTTGGAGTTCTTCTAGTGAGGAGAAGGGCATCAGGTTAGCATGAGGTGCTTCCTGGTTTATATTAAAGATTGTAGGATCTTCCCAGAAGGCCCCATTCGCTTGGACCTCTTCCAACTTCAGCTTGTTTGCACTTCGTGGATTCATGAAATATTGCTCAATAGGTCAGTAAAATACTACCATTATATTGTTCTAATTCACCATTTACTAGCTTTACAGTACAAGTATACACATATACACCTGGATTCATCTTTTCCCCCGCCCCTACTTCTCCATTCCAACCACAAGCGGGATCATTCAGTGGGCAATCGGTTCGACTAAATAGTTGTTGTCCCCATCTATTGTAAATAGAAATATCCACTATTCGCTCCACGCCTATTCCTCCGTGCACGACCCATACATCATTGACACCGTCTCCATTAGGAGAAAAGACATTTGGAATAAAGACCTTAGCTCGGCGATCTACTTGCAACAGAAAATCAGACTCCAACACACAACCTAAATCGTCCGTTACGACCAATCGGTAGGAGGTGGTTTGCAAAGCCAATACTTCCGTTTCCGCACAGATCGCACAACTCAGGCTGTCTTTCGGAAACCATTCATAAGTCAAGTTTCCTGGGGCATCCGTCAAGCCATTTAATTCTATTCTTTCCCCCAAACTCGCCTGGGTTGGTCCAGTAATGACGAGCGTTGGCTCAAAGGGTTGCGGTACTTGGACTTGCTCACTGGTCATACATCCATTGGCATCTTGAGCCACCAGTTCGTAGTCACCTGGAGCTACCCCTTGAATCAACGTACCCAATTGAAGATTTGCGCCAAGCAGTCCATATTGCCAAGGGGCAGTACCTCCTTCGGCCAGCGCTTCGACTTGCCCTTGTACCTCTCCATTACAAAACCAACTGCTTGCGGCTCCACTCACTTCCAGCCTTGGGGGTTCTGCTAGAAGTATGTTCCTAGTAGCTTGGCAGCCTTTTGCATCCGTCACCGTTAATGGGTACATACCTGTTGTAACTCCATCACGCAGTGGCAAGGAGCTATTATCTTCCCATTGATACCTAAATGGCGCTAAGCCTGCTATCACCTCCACCTCAATACTGCCATCCGAATCACCAAAACAGGAAGGCATTTGCAAATCAGCCTGGATAGCCGATGCTGTTAGGTAAACGGCCGTCAAACAAACGACGGTATCGCAAGACTCCCCTTCTGAGATCAGGCTACACAGTACGGTGTCCTGAGAGATGGTATTGCTATAAAAGTCAAAAACCTCTCCAGGGCACAAGGTATCTACCCGCACATACTCAAATAAGGTGTCCAGCAATCCAACATTGACGACTACCAATGAATCACAATTGCGTATACTAGTAAATTGAAAGGTCTCACTTGTCCCGGGATTTAATGGAATTCCATTGTACAAAAAGGAATTTCCTTCGCAAATGGCTGTATCAATCGTTAGAACCGGGATATTCTCCACCACCACTAGAAAAGAATCCCGGTAGATTTCACCTAACTCCACAAATGAAAAATCATCGAGGGCAAAGTCATTCCCATTCGGATTGGTATTCTGGTTTACGACGCAAATTTCAGCTTCCAGTTCCGCCCCGGAAGTCCAGGTGGAGTAGAATTGTCGCCAAACACAGGTATTGACTGGAGGGCTAAAAGGGGAGCCTAGCACCTGGCCGTTGATTGAGAATTGCAGGCGGGCTGGGTTGGAGGGTAAAACGGTGCTCACCCAAGTAGAAAAGGCGTACTCCGTATTCGCTTGCACTTGCACCGTCTGACACCAGACTTCCTGGTTCGCAATCGGAGAACCATCCACGACCATAAGCTGTCCAGAACCTGAGGTATGATCTCGACAATCGGAAAAGAATTGCGGGCTGAGGTCTCGTCCACTCGAAAAAACGCCGTACACACCTTGCGTAGGATTGGCACCGGGGGAATAGGTATACTCGCTGCTGAACCCAACATTTCCTTGACTAAAGTCTCCATTGACAATCAAGTTATCTCCGTTGGCAGCAATTCCTTCAACGGTGTAGAGGGTGGTTTGAGAAGGGCGGGCTGTCGGTCTGGCAATGGTGGGGTTATCTAATTGAATGGTGGGCGTCCAGCGATAGGCAGCAAAACTCGTATCCGCTAATAAACTTACGGGCTCACCTGCTTCGCAAATGTAGAGGGTGTCAGTAGCGGCTTGTAGTCCCTCAAAGCGAAAGCCGATAAGCCCGATAAGCCATATGCAGTAACAATAGTATTTCATCTTGTACCTATGCATGCCCTGCCCTATCTCAACTTGATAGGCTGAAGTCTATCTTCCGTGGTCTAGGTCTCATCCTCTGTCAAGGTGGACAGGAAGGAAACAAGGTCTCGCAATTGCCTTTTACTCAACACATCACCCATCGGTGGCATGGAAGAAGGAATATTCTGTCTGTCTTTTAAATCTGCTTTCTGAAAGGTTTTCTTTTCATCTCCGGGTAGCCGGAGCGTAATGGTATTCTCGTCCTCCTGATCAATCACTCCACCGACAATCTCATCATTCTGCAAGGTCAAGGTAGCCATACCAAAACCGGGAGCCAGACGAGCACTCGGCAAGACCAATGCCTGCAAAAGGTGTTCCTTATCCAATTCGTGGCCGATATTGGCCAGCGAAGGCCCTACCTCACCACCAAATTCAAAGACCGTATGACAACGAATACACTGTGCTGCTTGATCATTGTTGAAAATCCTACGACCGCGGAAAGGGTTCCCTCCTTGCAAGGCCATACGATATGGCGCCAAAGGGTCCTCCTGACTCTTCGCATCCCAGTGAGCGTTCAAGTTCGCCATCAGTTCTGCGGATTCGCTTTCCTCCAAGGCTTCTACCAATTCTAGCTCCAAATCAGGATCAAGGCTACCGGCTTTGTAAGCCTCTAATTTGGTACCCAAAACCGTATTCGCAGCCGGCGCCTTCATCTCACCTAAAGCCTTCAAGACGGTCTGCTTTTCGCGGGTTGATCCATCCTCCAAAATGGTAGAATATAAAGCCACGGCACCATCTGCCGGATAATCAATTTCTGATAATAGACCTAATGCCTCAGAACGCAAGGGACTAGACTTCATAGAAATGGCTGCAGTAATGGCCTGTGTAAAAAGATCCCGATCGATGTTATCCAAGGCTTTCAAAGCCGCAATTTTCACTTCGTCGTTTTGACCATTTTTAAATAACTCATTAATAGGCTGTGCTAAGGCTTCTATCCCTAACTTACCCGCTGCTGTAATTGCTGTTATGCGCATGGCGTCATCCGATGCTTGCAGTAATTCGGCGAGTAAAGGCTCCATCGCCGCCTTCACCGG
>CAJXPD010000498.1 GCA_913057785.1 uncultured Lewinella sp.
GAAGTGATCAAGTTTATTTTCAAAATGTTGGATGCGCTGGGAACCACTACTCCAACCAACAACCAAATCGCTGAATACGTAAATAGCACACTTGCTGCAGGACAAGTTATCCCAGGCTATGGCCACGCGGTATTGCGTCAGCCAGATCCTCGTTTTACCGCCCAAAAGGAATTTGCGGAAGCTTATCTGCCTAATAGTGAGATTGTGCAAGTAGTTTGGAAATTATTTGAGGTAGTACCTGGTATTTTACAGGGCTTAGGAAAAGTGAAAAACCCATGGCCAAATGTCGATGCGCACTCCGGTGCCATATTGGTACATTATGGCTTGAAAGAATATAGCTATTACACTGTATTATTTGGTGTTTCTAGAGCACTTGGGGTCTTGGCAGCACAGTGCTGGTCACGGGCTTTGGGTATGCCTTTAGAGCGTCCAAAATCAGTAACATCCAAGTGGGTGAAAGAGTGGGTTGCTAAAGAAGTAAGCAAGGCTTAAACGCTCCTGCTGTTTTTTTGGAAACTTTGCCTATTTTTGGGCAGTACTAATGAAGTTGTTTAATTCTCTACAAGAGGTTGAGCAACTTCATTTTCATTATTTAACCGAACCAAATTATTTCCTGAAATGGAATTTCCAACTGATCTTAAATATTCTGAAGAGCACGAATGGGTGAAAGTAGAAGACGGCAACATCGCCGTAGTGGGGATTACGGATTATGCACAATCTGAATTAGGAGAACTTGTTTACGTTGAAGTGGACACATTGGATGAAACGCTTGACAAAGATGAAGTTTTTGGTACAGTGGAAGCAGTAAAAACCACCTCTGACCTTTACATGCCGGTAAGTGGGAAAGTGGTCGAATTTAATGCTGAACTGGATGATTCAGAGGGGGATAACCCTACTTTAATCAATGAAAGTCCTTATGAGAAAGGATGGATTGTACGTATCGAAATGAGTGATCCTTCGGAGTTGGAAGCTTTGATGGACGCTGAAGCTTATCAAGGCCTAGTAAGCTAGCGGCAAAAAAATCAAAAAAAAATTGATCCTCGCCCACCCAAATGAAATTTCCTTGCATCATATAATCAGAAAGTAGTTTGAAACCCTTTATACCAGCGCTAATTTGGGGAGCTTTTATCACTTGGGTATCCGTGATGCCCAAGCAGAGCTTGCCTAAAATTGAATTGGACTTGATGTCTCCGGACAAATTAGCTCATGCGGTGGTATATATGATTTTGGTGGTAGCCATTTATTGGGGACTTTCGAGAAAGAATATCCTCACCACCCGAAACATCGTCTTGGCTATCGTCTTTGGGGCATTCTACGGGATTCTTATGGAGGTCGCGCAGTATCTTTTTTTTCCCGGCCGATATTTTGAATTCCTTGACATTATTGCTAATATTATCGGCTCAATAGCGAGCCTATTGTTTTTATATTTTTTCAAGTAAAACCCTATCAGTATGTTAGTGCTTGACGTGACAGTTACAGGTGGTCAATTAGGGGCTTTTACGGGTGCAATTATCGTAGGAATCGTTGGCTTAGTCTTCGTGATGCGATCAATTTACTCTAAGAGGTCTTCTAGTGGACTGGCTGAACAATACGAGAGTAAGCCTGGCGGTTCACCATTAGAGGGTAGAAATAAGTATCCGGGAGCGGATGTATTCAAGCTCAGCGGTACTTTTTTCAATCTTGGTCTAGTGGTAGCTGTTGGTTTAACAGTATTGGCATTTGGGTGGACACAGTTCGAGAAAACAATCGATGTGAGCCAATATATGGACACATTGGAGGAAGATATTGAAATCGAGCCTCCTCGGACGGCAGAACCACCACCGCCTCCTCCACCTCCTCCACCCCCTGTCATTCAGGAGGTACCAGAGGAAGAACTAATCGAAGAGGATGAGCCAGAATTTGTAGATAACAGTATCGACGAAGAAACGGAAGTTGAACGTCCAGATCCTGTTGTTGAGGCACCTCCTCCACCGCCACCTCCTCCACCTCCTCCACCAGAGCCTGAAGTAGAGGAAATCTTCAAGGTGGTTGAGCAAATGCCACGTTTCCCCGGTTGTGAGAACGAATCCGGTGGGGAAGCAGCTAAAAAGCAATGTGCAGATAAGAAGATGTTGGAATTCATCTATAAGAATATCAAATATCCTGCGATTGCTCGTGAGAATGGCGTTGAAGGTACTTGTGTGATCCAGTTCGTTGTGGAAAAAGACGGTTCCGTAACTGATGCCAAGGTCGTTCGTGACATTGGAGCTCAGTGTGGAGGCGAAGCACTTCGAGTGGTAAACTTGATGAACTCTAAAGGTATCAAGTGGACACCAGGGAAGCAACGCGGTCGTCCTGTACGTGTACAGTTCAACCTTCCTGTTAGATTCAAACTCGAATAACAGATACGGCTAACAGCCAAAAGGGCTAAGTTCTTCGGAGCTTAGCCCTTTTTTCGTTAATGGAGCTTTATAGAGGCCCCTTATCTATAACTAATGCAAGTTGCGATTCATACTTTGGAGCCCAATTGCGTCAGATATTTGCGGCAAAATCAAGCCCTCAGCTGTGTGTTGCCGCAAAATCTTCCTTTTTTGCGTTCATTCATCGCAACTTGGGTTAGTTAATTAAAAGGGTCTCGTTTTTCAGTCAAGTTGTGGTTTCCTGAAGAGTGGTCAGTTCGTACTTTTTCCAGTTCGATTCCAAGGTGAACGCTAAATACGGTACTTGTAGCTGAAATCTTCAGCTGATGCGCATCTGGATAAAGTAGCGCCAGTCGAGATTTGACATTCTCCAAACCGATTCCTTTCGATAATTCTTGTGTATTGGTATTTGCACTATAGGTATTGCTGCAGTTCAATTCCAGATATCCCTCAGATATCTTAAGTTGGATGTTGATCTCAATGCCTTCTGCTTGACTGCTAGTGCTATGTTTAAAGCAGTTTTCAATAAAGACCACTAGGATTAAGGGGGCTATGTACTGATCCTCGGCCTTTCCATCAATTTGGAATTCCACCTTTCCACGGCTCTCAATCTGCATCTCCTGTAGCTGTATGAAATCGATCAGACACTGAATCTCCTTTTCAAGTGGGACTAAGTTGGCTTGAGAATCGTACAGCATATAGCGTAACAAAGAGGATAACTCCAAAATGATATGTTTTGTCTTTGGGGAGTCGGCCAGCGCGTAGGAGTATAGATTGTTTAAATTGTTGAAGAGAAAATGGGGGTTAATTTGGGATTTAAGGAATTGCAGTCGACTCTCCGCGATGACACTATTAAGTTCCTCCAACTGATTTTGCTTTTTCTGGGCATCCCAGGCAAATTTGAAACTGACTAGGATCAATATGGGAGGCAAAATCTCCAAGAGGGTATGAAAAACGCCGGGAAAGTCCCTGCCACGGCTATTGGGATAAAAGATTTGTTCCAGTACCGCCTCTTCTAGCAACATTACTACACCAATAATCAATACCAAGTACAAAGAGAAGGCCATATACCTTTTAGGGTAAAAGTATTTTGGTAACAGGACATAACCGATAATCAAGGAAGCCAAAACGTAGCTGGTGTATAAGGCAAGTTTTGCCCAGGCATCACCAATGGAATGCTCATTATAGGCCGTAGCTAGGAAGACCGTGCTGATCAATGTGATCTGAAACACCAGTTCACTAGAAAGGAGTTTTCGCAAAGTCTGCTTCTGGCTTGTCATATATTGATTTGGCTAAGCCTTAAAAGTAAAGACTTTTGCCGCTTTTTGATCTAGATTTCGTTCAACATCCACTTTTACTGGTTCAACGACGAAATTCGCCTGTTCTTCATTCTATGTCGAATGACCTGAATTTTTGGTAGTTGAACGAGTTTTCAAGCTAAGCTCCCTAGCTCTTCTTATTTTGTGCAGGGAGAACCCACTACGGGAACTTATCACCCATCTGGAAAACGACAACTTTTTACAAATGAAAAATTGCCTACTGTTAATCTTTGCCTTAAGCCTTTCCTTTACAGCCTTTACACAAACTGAAACAATCCTAATCACCGGTAAGATTGTCGCCGGATCCGACCGACAGGCTGTTGAATTCGCCACCGTTGTACTCGCAGATCGAGCTTCCGGATCACCCATCACCGGTACCACTACTGATGTAGACGGCGTCTTTCAGTTAGAAACAAATACTAAGGATTTCTTCATTCAAATTAGTTTCATTGGCTACAATCCACAGAAGATCGAGGAATTTGAAATCAAGAATGGGAAAGTTGATTTATCTACGATCTTACTGAAGGAGGACAGCCAAACGTTGGATGAGGTAGTGGTGAGAGGAGAAAAGTCGCAAACAGAGTTCAAATTGGATAAACGGGTCTTCAATGTCGGGAAGGACCTCAGTAATACGGGGGCTAGCGCATTGGAAGTCCTAAATAATGTCCCCTCTGTAACCGTCAACATAGAGGGGCAGGTTAGTCTTCGCGGTAGTGCCGGGGTACAAATATTGATCAACGGAAAACCTTCAGTGTTAGCTAGCG
>CAJXPD010000499.1 GCA_913057785.1 uncultured Lewinella sp.
GATGCTATTGGGTAAACCTTTCAAACCAGCAATGGAAGCAGTATTGACAATTACTCCTCCGCCCTGCTCAAGCATGATTGGAATTTGAGCTTTCATTCCATAAAACACACTTGAAGCATTGACGGTCATCACCTTATCCCAATCCTCAATTGGATAATCTTTAGTTCGAGCCAGCACTCCATTGATACCCGCATTATTGATGGCTATATCGAGTCTTCCAAATTGATCAACGATCTGTTGCACCAGTTTTTCTACTTCTTCATATCTCGCTACATTGGATTTGATAAAAGTGGCTTTCTCACCCATTGTCTTAATCTTGGCCACCGTCTCCAAACCGCCTTTTTCGTTGATGTCAGAAGCAATGACAGTTCCACCCGCTTCCGCAAAAGCCATCGCGGCGGCGCGACCAATACCTGATGCCGCACCTGTGATAAGTATGATTTTATTTTTGAACTCCATTTTAAAATAAAGTCTATTATTCAATAAGCTTCGCAAATCACAAAAACCATCCAACAACTACTGTAACATCGCCTCCTTCACCAAATTTCTGCCCAACTGATACATATGTACTTCATCAGGTCCATCAGCAATTCGTACAATTCGACCATACAACCAAAAACCAGCAAGAGGTGTATCCTGACAAACGCCCATTCCACCGTGAGCTTGAATTGCTCTATCCACTACATCACAAGTCATCTGAGGAACAGCGATTTTTATCATGGCGATTAACTTCTTTGCTCCTTTTGCACCAAACTTATCAATTTTATCCGCACAAGCTAAGGTGAGTAAGCGAGCCTGTTCAATCTCGCAAGCCGATTTAGCAATGTCTTGACGGATACTGCTAAAATCTTTTATTTTTCTACCAAATGCTTCCCGTTCAGCCACTCGTTGGCACATCAAATCCAAAGCCGCTTGTGCAGCTCCAATCAACCGCATACAATGATGTACTCGACCTGGCCCAAGTCGACCTTGTGCAATTTCAAAGCCTCTTCCTTCTCCTAACAAAAGGTTGGATGCAGGTACCCGAACATTGGTCAATTTAATTTCTGCATGGCCCTCTGGTGAATCCCAAGTTCCGTAAACAGATAATGGTCGAACGATTTCGACTCCAGGTGTATCTCTAGGAACGATAATCATACTTTGTTGGGCATGACGCTGTGCGGTCGGGTCAGTTTTACCCATGACAATAAAAACTTTGCAATTGGGATTCATCGCTCCCGATGACCACCATTTCCGACCATTGATGACATATTCATCGCCTTCTCGCCTTATTGAAGTTTGGATGTTTGTGGCATCAGAGGAAGCGACATCTGGTTCGGTCATCAAAAATGCAGAACGGATTTTGCCATTCATTAATGGTTCAAGCCATTGCTTTTGTTGCTGGGGCGTACCATATTTTGCAAAGACTTCCATGTTGCCCGTATCAGGAGCCGAGCAGTTAAACACTTCATCCGAACCTCGGGAACGACCCATAATTTCTGCTAATGGTGCATATTCCAAATTGGTTAATCCCGGACTGAGTTCTCCATAACTCTTGGGCAAAAATAAATTCCACAATCCCTCAGCTTGGGCAGCCTCTTTCCATTCTTCTAGCTTTGGATAATCTTTCCACCAATTTTCAGGAGCTTGAGTAAATCGTTGTCGGTCTTGGTCATGAGGATAAATATACTGCGCCATGAATCGCTTTAACTTCTCCTGTAAGGCCAATGATCTTTCTGTGTATTCGAAATTCATATTTTTATTTTGAGTTCAATTATTAACACCTCACTTGTACTACCCGAACAATGGCGCATGCAACAATCCGCCATCATTTACAATAGTGGAACCTGTCATATAAGAACTGGCATCTGAAGCTAAAAAAACTGCTAAGCCTGCCATTTCATCTGGTGTAGAGTACCTACCTAATGCGCAATTTTTTTCAAAACTTTTCATGAGTTCTTCATTGGATAAAAGTGCCTCGCTTAATTTGGTTTTGACATAACCCGGGCAAATCGTGTTTACTCGAATATTGTGCCTTCCCCATTCTATAGCTTGGTTCTTACCTAAGGCTATCAAGGCATGTTTACTAATGTCATATGCAGCCATCATAGCGGAAGAATGTATACCTTCTATTGAACTAATATGGATTATACTCCCACCTCCTTGTGCTTGCATAATTGGGTACACCAAATTACTCAAAGCCAGAGCGGAGTTGATATTGATATCCATCGTTTTCTGGTAAAGGTTTTCGGGCATTTTATGAATGGGCCCGAAGTATGGATTTGTACCAGCATTATTGATTAGAATATCAATGCGGCCATATTTTTCCATTACTTTTTCAATCAATTTCTCTCTATGGTCGGGTTTGGCAACATGGCATTCGATACCAATGGCGGTTAATCCTTCTGCTTGAAATTGCTTGGCAACCGCATCCACTGCCGCTTGTTTGCGGCTACTGACAACGACGGTTGCACCAAATTCTGCCAAACCTCTAGCCATCGCTTCGCCAATTCCTTTTGATGCGCCTGTGATAATGGCAACTTTGCCGGTTAGATTGAATTTCTCTTTTATCATTTCATTAGAACTTCTAAGGCATTGGAAATTGGGGGAGGGCCAGGAGAATCAGGGTTAATCTGACTCCTGACACCTCTCTCTCCCCTTTTTATTCAAAAATTATTGCTTCCTGATCTTCGTGCCATCCCAAAAGTAAATCTCGATACCGGTCATTCATCTTGTTACGTTTAACTTTTAGGGTTGGAGTAAGTAGCCCATTTTCCATGCTCCAGGCATCTTGAGTGACAATTATGGTTGAAATTTTTTCATGAGGCTTCAATTTTGAGTTTACCTTTTCCAAGGTCGCAGCTAGACTTTCTTTGACCTCACTTTTTTCTTTTGCCAAACCAATCTCCGATAAAACTACCAAGGCAAGGGGTTGAGGACATCCTAGGCCCATTAGGCAAACTTGCTCAATATTCAAATCTTGGTCGAAGTGCCATTCAATTGGGGCAGGGGTGATGAATTTCCCTTTGGTCGTTTTGAAGGTATCCTTTACCCTACCGGTGATAAATAAGAACCCATCTTCATCAATTCTTCCTTGGTCTCCCGTATGTAACCAACCATCCCGAATGGTCTGTGCCGTAATCTCAGGAGACTTATAATATTCTTTCATCATAAAGGGAGCTTTCATTAAAATCTCTCCCGTGTCTTCATCAATTTTCAGGTCAACTCCCCACAAAGGTTTTCCAACTGAAAATGGTTTCACTTGAGTAGCTTCTAAGCTAGTACACATCGCACAATTCTCTGTCATCCCGTAACCTTCAGCAATGGGAATATCTAATCTTCTAAAGAAGTCTTTGGTGGTTTCAGGAATTGAAGATGCTCCTGTCAGGCAACCGCGGATATTGGTCATGCCTAAGCCTTGCCGCAGTTTCTTCTTAAGGATCCCTGAAATGATGGGAAGTTTTAACAATAAGCTTAAGCGCTTTTCTGGTATTTTGGATTGAATGCCTAGTTTGAATTTCGTCCAAATCCGCGGGACCGCAAAAAACAAGGTCGGTTGAGTGTCCTGTAAATTTTTTGGAAAGGTTTCTAATGATTCTACAAAGGAAATGGTACCTCCATAAAAAATACAGGTTTCCTCAACAAGGATGCGTTCCGCAATATGATTGAGCGGTAAAAAGGAAAAGAATCGGTTATCTCCTTCTGTTGAAATTTTCAAATGATTATTTGCAGGGAGGACATTTTTTGTACTATCTAAAGCTCGATAGTCTACAACGACGCCTTTGGGTGTTCCTGTAGTTCCTGATGTAAAAATAATTGTCCAAATATCATCTAGATTGGCACTAGGTTCCCCCTGCAATGGTTCAAATTGATCAATAAACTCAAACCAGTCATGTCCTTCCGTTATTGCTGAACAACCTTTATAATGTGGAAAATGGATAATAGGCATGTCCATTGGAACACCTTCTTTCATACTGTCCCAATCTTCAATTTTACCAGCAAACAATGCTTTTACATCTCCTAGTTCTATCAATTCCTTTAGCATGTCTGCCTTTAGATTTGGATAGAAAGGTACGCTAACATAACCAGCCATCATGATAGCAATATCTGCAATTATCCACTCCCGACAATTTTTTGAGGACAAACCAATATGACTTTTTTGAGGTAATCCTAGTGATTGCAAACCTGTGGCTAGCTTACGTGCCATCTGCCCAACTTCTGCATAATTATAGGTTTCCCATTTATCGCCGAAAGGTTGCTTAAGGAAAGGTTGGTTAGGAGTTGTTTTTTCCCATTTATAGAAGTTAAAGTTGAATTTTTCCATTGTTCTATTTTTACGTAGGGCAGACGCATCAAAACGCAATGCCCTTACAGTGAGTAACAATTCTTTATGATCAGTGCAATTTGCTTGGTTTTCGCCTCAAGCCGGCGAGGCTCTTCATTTTGGCATTGCCCCAAAACGAAGCAAAAACGCTAGAAAATGC
>CAJXPD010000500.1 GCA_913057785.1 uncultured Lewinella sp.
AAACCCTTTGATCGACGTCATAGTAAAACTTTATGCACGCTAAGGAAGCGGATCAACAACTTGTGGAAGAGGTATTGAAGGGCAACCAGAGCGCTTTTCGACAACTGGTCGAGCGGTATAAAGACTATGTTTTTACCGTGTGTTTTAGAGTATTGCAGCAACGAGAAGAGGCAGAAGAAGCATCACAGGATGTCTTCATAAAAGTTTATAGAACTTTAGGAAGTTTTGAACAAAAGTCAAAGTTCAGTACCTGGCTATATACGGTGGCCTATCGGACTGCTCTGGATAAAGTTAGGACCCGAAAAAAAGGGAATATTTCTATAGATCAGGAGGACAACTATTTACAAATTCCAGATCAGGAAAATCGTGGCGCTGAACAATTGATTAATACGGAATTGTTGAAAGCTCAATTGATCACAGCCATCCGGCAACTAAAGCCTCAAGATGCCGCAGTGGTTACTCTTTTTTACTTGAAAGAAAAAAGCATCAAAGAGATCGTTGAGATTACAGGCTTGACGACAACCAATGTAAAGACGAAATTACACCGAACGAGGGAGAGCTTACGAAAGCACTTGCAAAAACAATTAGGTAAAGAGATCAAAGATAATCTACTTTGATATGGAAGAAAATGATCTGATATGGCGCTTTATAGATGGGGACTGCGATGAGGTAGAAACTAAAGCCTTGCTGCAACGAATGGAAGAAGATCCTGATTTCAAGCAAGCAGTGGAGGAGCGTCAGCAGTTGGATGGAGCCTTTGGAGATTTGGAACTGGAACAGCCGTCCATGCGCTTCACGACCAATGTGATGGAGAATTTACCTATGCTTTATCAACAGCTTCCTACCCAACACTTGCTAGGTCCATCCTGGGTAAAAGCCTTTTGGGGCGGTCTGACCTTTTTAATGTTAGGCACAATCGGCATTGGCTTTTTCACTCCTGAGGCCTATACTGAGCCTACCAGCAATTTCTCCAGAGAAACTATTGATATCACGAAAAGTCTTTTCTTACCTTATAAGACCGCCATTATTCTTCTATCTATAAGCATCACCTCGATCTTCCTGGTCTTGCTGGACAAGCAATTATCCAAAGGCCGCAAGAAGACAGCCTAATGGGTTAGCACCCTGTATGCAGCTTAACTTCGGTTGAATTCCATGCGTTCTCCCATTTTAGCCTCATTAAATTGCCCCTTATGGTACGCTAGGTGGCCACTTACCAAAGTGGACTCTACCTTCCCCGTAAATTCGTGACCTTCAAAGGGGGACCAACCACATTTGTAATGGATGTTAGATTTCTTTACCGTCCACTTTTCGTTCGGATCCAAAATAGCGATATCAGCCCAATACCCTTCCCGCAAATAACCTCGCTCTTTCAACTGGAAACATACCGCAGGTGCGTGACTCATCTTCTCTACGATGCGCTCCAGGCTTATTTTTCCTTGTTGATAAAACTCTAACATGACATTCAAACTGTGCTGCACCAAAGGCACACCGGACGGAGCTTTAAAATAACTTTGTTGCTTCTCTTCCCAGGTGTGGGGAGCATGATCGGTTGCAATAATATCTAAGCGATTATCCAATAATGCGGGTAGTAAGGCGGATTGATGTTCCAAACCCTTGACGGCTGGATTACATTTAATTTGAGTTCCTAAGCTATCGTACTGGGCTGCATTGAAATACAAATGATGAACACAAACTTCCGAGGTGATTCTCTTTTCGCCAAGTGGCGTCACATTGTCAAATAGTGCTAGTTCATCCTGGGTAGAAATATGCAATATATGCAGACGGGTATTATGTTGCTTCGCTAAATCAATCGCCATAGAGGAAGAAAGCAAACAACCTTCTGCATTTCTGATTTCTGGATGACAAGCAATGGGCACATTTTCGCCATATTTTTCCTTGTAGACAGCTGCATTCTTTCTAATCGTTGCCTCATCTTCGCAATGCGTAGCAATCAAGATCGGCACCTGAGCAAAGAGCTGATCCAAAGTCGTAGGCTCATCCACCAACATGTTTCCCGTACTGGACCCCATAAAGATTTTAACACCGCAGACCCGGTTACCGTCCGTTTTCAAGACTTCCTCCAGATTATCATTGGTAGCCCCCATGAAAAAACTGTAGTTGGCCAGGGACTTCTGTGCCGCTGCCTGGTACTTTTCTTCCAGTTTTTCCTGAGTAACAGCCGGGGGTTTGGTGTTGGGCATTTCCATGTAAGAAGTGGTACCCCCTGCCACTGCAGCTTTTGGTTCTGTATACAAGTCTCCCTTATGTGTTAGTCCAGGCTCCCGAAAGTGAACTTGGTCATCTACAATTCCTGGGAGGACAAATTTCCCTTCTGCATTGATCTCTCGATCTGCCGATCTATTAATCTGACTGCCTATCTCTGCAATCCGTCCATTCTCTATATAGACATCAGCCGAGAAGATATTGCCTTCATTAACTAATTGTCCTCCTTTAATGATGATGCGCTCCATTGCTTTTTAAGTTTGAGCCGAAAATAGGAAAAGGCATCCGCTTCGAAAAATCACAAACAAATAATTAGTTTTGCAGCGAAATTTAGTTGGTCCTACATCAGAAACATCTACAGAAATAAGTGAGGCATGAGCAATAGAAAGAAACTTGGAATTCTAGGTGGTGGTCAATTGGGTAAAATGCTTTCCATGGCTGCCGGTCCTTGGCACTACCCGATTCATATGCTGGATGAGTCAGTTGATTTTCCGGCGGGCCCTTACAGCATGGGGTTTACAGAGGGGAGTTTTAAGGATTATGAAGCGGTACTCGCCTTCGGCAGGCAAATGGATGTAGTAAGTATCGAGATTGAACATGTGAATACCGAAGCTTTGGAGCAGCTCGAAAAAGAAGGCATCATCGTCCATCCAGCGCCACGAGCCTTGAAAATCATCAAAGACAAGGGGCTACAAAAACAATTCTACACCCAACACGAAATTCCAACCTCTAGCTATCAACTTTTTGACACAGAGGACGAGTTACGGGCAGCGATCAAGAATGGCCAATTGACCTTCCCCTTTGTTCAGAAGTCTCGGACAGCCGGCTACGATGGCAAAGGAGTCGCCTTGATCAAAGATGCTGAGGCCCTTAGCAAACTTCTACCTGGCCCTAGCTTGATTGAAGAGCTGGTGGATATTGAAAAAGAACTATCAGTGGTAGCTGCCCGGAATGAAAGCGGTGAAGTCGCAACCTTTCCATTGGTAGAGATGGAATTCAATGAAGAGGCCAATCTGGTGGAATTCCTATTATGCCCAGCCAGAGTAGCTGAAGATGTTGCCATTGAAGCAGACCAGTTAGCCCGAAAAGTCATTGAGGCTTTTGATATCTGTGGTCTTTTAGCAGTGGAACTCTTCTGGACGAAAAGTGGCGAGATTCTAGTCAATGAAGTAGCCCCCCGGCCGCACAATAGTGGCCATCATACCATCGAAAGTTGCTTAACCTCACAATTTCAACAGCACTTGAGAGGGGTACTCAACTTGCCTTTAGGCAGCACACAGGCTACCTCTCCTTCCGTAATGCTAAATCTATTAGGTGAACCTGGTCATACCGGCCCTGCCCATTACCAAGGATTTGAAGACTGTTTGGCCATAGATGGTGTTTATATCCACTTGTATGGTAAGGAGATCACGAAGCCCTTCCGGAAGATGGGACACATCACAATTCTGGGAAATAGCGCAGAAGATGCCATTGCCAAAGCTATGAAGGTGAAGGGTTTATTAAAGGTCATCAGCCAGTCCTCATGATTGACCAATATAATACCATTGCCGAACCTGCTTACGGTGAATTTCGAGACCGGGGCAGCAAGTTTCTAGCTTACGCTTTCCCAGCCTATACGGCAGAAGAATGGCAGGAAAGCCTACTTCAAGTCAAAAAAGAGCACCCCAAAGGAAGACACCATTGTTATGCCTATCGCCTCGGCGTAGACAAGAACAATTTCCGGGCGAATGACGATGGAGAACCAAGTGGAACCGCAGGTCGCCCCATTCTGGGACAGATCGACAGTTTTGAACTTACCAATGTGATTGTAATTGTAGTTCGTTATTTTGGAGGAACACTCCTTGGTACTTCCGGCCTTATCAATGCCTACAAACTAAGTACCGCTGCAGCCTTGGAAGAGGCAACGATTATCACTAGACTGGTAGAAGATGTTTATCGCCTAGAATTTGACTATGGCTTAATGAGTCAGGTCATGAACGCGGTTAAGAAACTGAAGTTAGATATTGTAAAACAGAGCTTTACGGAAGCTGGACTATTGGAAGTAGCGATCAGACAAAGCGAGGTAGAAGACACACTACTGAAATTGAAAGCGCTGATCAAGCAGGTAAGTCTAGAAGAGGCGGCTACAATCGAGGCTATAGAAGGTCTTGAGGTGAACTTAGCCTACACGCGATGAGAATGTTGAATGTTGAATGTTGAATGTTGAATG
>CAJXPD010000501.1 GCA_913057785.1 uncultured Lewinella sp.
TGCGGAGATGGAATAATGAATGGAAATGAAACGGGCGTCGATTGCGGTGGGCCGGACTGCCCAGATTGCCCGGTTGACCCTACATGCGATGATGGCATCCAAAATGGCCAAGAAACAGGCGTCGATTGTGGCGGGCCAGATTGCCCTGCCTGTCCAGTAGAGCCTACCTGTGACGATGGTATTAAGAACGGCAACGAAACTGGTGTCGATTGCGGAGGACCGGATTGTGCACCTTGTCCTTGCAATGGAGGAGATGTAACTTTAACGATCTTACTAGATAATTTCCCACAGGAAACCAGCTGGGAACTTGTTCAAGATAATTCTGTAATTGCTCAGGGTGGCACCTACGGCCACTTGCCAGATAGATCTACAGTGACTGAAAATCTCTGTCTACCTGACGGCTGCTACGACTTCATTTTCTATGATTCATATGGAGATGGTATCTGCTGTACTTATGGTGAAGGATATTTTCAGTTGATCCTGGATGCGGACGGGACTATACTAGCAGAAGGAAGTAATTTTGGTTCTGTACAAACCACCAATTTCTGTATTGGAGATCCCAATGCCCCAACCTGTGATGATGGAATCCAAAACGGTGATGAGACAGGAATTGACTGTGGTGGATCAGCTTGTCCAGATTGTCCAACAGAGCCTAGTTGTGATGACGGTTTCCAAAACGGAGAAGAGACCGGTGTAGATTGTGGCGGCCCGGACTGTCCTGAGTGTCCTCCAGTAGTATGTCAAGAACAACTCATCAACTTCAATAATTTCAACAATTCTTGGGGTATTTGGAATGATGGTGGTTCTGACTGTAGAAGAGCAGGAATCGATGCCCAATATGCTGCAGGAGGCGTAGGAAAACCGGTTCGTTTGCGAGATAATAGTAGTACTTCCCATACCACTACCGATCAGATGGACCTATCTGGCTACGAAGAGATTACGGTGAGCTTCACCTACTTAGCTAGAAGTATGGACAATCCAAATGAAGATTTCTGGCTACAAATCTCTCTTGATGGCGGCGAGACTTTCGGTACGGTGGAAGAATGGAACCGTGGAGACGAATTCGAAAACAATATTCGCTATTACGATTCTGTCACTATTCCAGGACCATTTACCAGTACCTCCAAACTACGCTTTTTCTGTGATGCTTCAACAAATAGCGATTATGTATATCTAGATGATATTGAAATCACAGGTTGTTACCTACCACAAGACTTACCAGCAACACCAAGTAAAGAGGTGTTACCAGCAGAGTCTGCTCCGGTAGCAGTTGGAGAAATCAATGTATTCCCGAATCCAGTCCGAAATCTATTAAATGTGAAGTTTGAGTTAGGTTACGAGGCGGATGCTCAGATTGTCATTACTGATCTACAGGGAAGAAGGATTAAGCAACAAGAATACTTTGCTGCCGAGGGAATCAACCAAACGACGGTAGATGTGGGTACATATGCTGAGGGCATTTATGTTCTGCATGTAATTACGACTAAGGAAAGACGCAGTAAGAAATTCGTGCTGATCAAGTAACAAACTATTGACAAATTTTTCTTTTCATTAAGCCATAAAGTTGTGGGGCCGCTATTATTTCTGATAGCGGTCCTACCTTTTCTTCAGAAAATTACATTAAGCTTTTCACAGATATGTCTTTGAGATAACAAATGTTTTCTTATATTTACTTGTCTCTCTTAAGATCCAAAAATTCTCTCTTTAATCGATTCTTTCAACCTTGAAAGAAATCCCCCCTAATTCACACCATATGGTGTAAACCCTAGTTCACAGTGTACTAACAACAACAAGGAAAGTATTTTAAACCTGTTGATCATCAGGTCCGGTACACGCGACACTAAGATTCCCGACAGACCCAGTTTCTACAGAATTTAGTTCATAGCCTTTTGGAACCAGTACTACTTGTTAGTACTATAGATTTATTGGCAATGTTAATATGTACACGCTTATTGACCTGGCGTAGCTATGCCCCAACAGAAATGTTGAGCTAAGACAGATTGATTTATTGTGTACAACACTATAAACACGCAAAGACCTTAATAGTATATTCTGCAACCAAAACTTCACACAATGAAGAAAGTTTTTCTACCTATCCTAATGCTAGCCATTTTTGTTAGTGCTGGATTTGCCCAATCCGATGCTAGAAAACCACTAGACTTAGTACAAGATGCTAAGAAGATATCTTCTACCTTTAAGTCGGTAAATCTTCTACAATTAGACGCTCAAACTAAAAGAGAAGCGCTCAAGATTGAAGAGGATATCACCGAGTACAGTTTATTTGACATAAATTGGAATCAATTAGAAGGTATTCAGAAGAATCAGCCTGCGACTATCAGTATTCAACTACCTGTCAACTTCACCAATAGTATTGAATTGGAATTGGTGAAGGTGGACATTTTCACGGGGGATTTCAAGGTAACCAGAGGATACGATGACTCTGAATTAAATGTAGACATTGGAGTTCACTACCGTGGTATCATCAAAGGTGATGAGCGATCCATTGCCGCCATCAGTATCCTAGATGGAGAAGTGATGGGACTAATTAGCAATGATGAAAGTAATATCGTCCTAGGGCGATTGCAAGATGCTTCTGCCAACGGAAAGCACATTGCCTATAATGACCTCAACGTCTTCACCAGAAGAGAATTCACTTGCGCTATGCCAGATGATGGTATTGGTTATAAGCGTAAAGATCTCGAATGGAAAGGGAATGGAAGAGCAATAGGTGATTGTATTCGTCTATACATGGAGGCGGATTATGATATTTATCAAGACAAAGGATCCGGAACAGCAGCTTATGTTACCGGTTTGATGAATGAAGTGATCACACTTTACGCTAATGAAAATATTTCCTCCGTAGTTTCACAGATTGTAGTTTGGGATACACCAAGTCCTTATTCCAGTAACAGTAGTTCTGGAATGTTGAGTGACTTCCAAAATAACCTAGGAAGCTTCAATGGAGATTTAGGACAATTACTTTCCTATCAAGCAAGTGGTGGTATTGCAGCTGGATTCTCTGGTATTTGCAATAACAACTCTGATAATAGCTTGAGTTTCAGTAATATTCAATCTTCCTACTCCAACGTACCAACCTATTCTTGGTCTGTAATGGTGGTAACACACGAATTTGGTCACCTTTGGGGATCCCGCCACACACACGCTTGTGTATGGAACGGTAACAACACAGCCATCGATGGTTGTGCTGGACAAACCGAAGGTAGCTGTAGCCTTCCTGGCTTCCCATCTCAGGGTGGTACCATTATGTCCTATTGCCACTTGCAGAGTGTAGGAATCAATTTCAATGAAGGTTTTGGCCCTCAGCCAGGTAATGTAATTCGTAACTCCGTTGCGAATGCGAGTTGTACTGCACCTTGTGGTCCTCCAACATGTACTGACAATATCCAGAATGGCAATGAAACTGGTGTCGATTGTGGTGGTCCTGACTGCCCTGCATGTCCTACTTGCTCTGATGGAGTTCAAAATGGTGATGAGACAGGTGTAGACTGTGGTGGATCCAATTGTGCTCCTTGTCCATGTAACGGACCAAGTGTTACCCTAAGCATTACATTAGATAACTATCCAGAAGAAACGAGTTGGATCATCCGCAACAGTGGTGGGACAACTGTCGCTTCCGGCGGAACTTATGGATCTCAGCCTGATGGTTCAACTGTAGTTGAAAACATTTGCTTGCCGGCAGATGGTTGCTACGACTTTGTAATCAGTGACAGCTACGGTGATGGTATCTGCTGTGCTTATGGTTCAGGTAGCTACACCTTGACTGATGATTCCGACGGATCTACCCTAGCAAGTGGTGGTAGCTTTGGCTCTTCTGAAACCACTAATTTCTGCGTAAATGGTGGTGGTGGCCCTGTTACTTGTGATACACCAGCAGGCTTGGGTGCGGCTCCTCAAGAAACAGAAGCCTCTTTATCTTGGTCTTCCGCAACTGGTGCAGTTGATTACAATATCAGAGCTAGAGCAGTCGGTAGTTCAACCTGGACAGCCAATGCTAACAATGTAGCTTCTCCAATTAACTACACTGGTCTAACTGCTTGTACGGATTACGAATTCCAGGTACAGTCCAACTGTAGCGGAACTACTAGTAGCTGGAGTTCCTCCTTTGGCTTTACAACTACTGGATGTGTCGTGACTTGTGATGTACCAAGTGGACTTGGAGCTTCTCCTGGGGAAACAGATGCATCTTTGACTTGGAATGCAGCAGCCGGAGCCATCGATTATAATGTTAGAGCAAGAGAGGTGGGAACCAGCACTTGGACTACTGGTAATAACTTATCTTCTCCAGTAAACTACACTGGTCTCACTGCTTGTACGGACTATGAATTCCAAGTTCAGTCCAACTGCG
>CAJXPD010000502.1 GCA_913057785.1 uncultured Lewinella sp.
CGGTGTATACACAACGGTGGCAGCGGATTTGATGGCGCTGGCACTATTGATGCCTCCTGGTGAATGGGGAGCAGATGCCGTTGTCGGCAATACACAACGATTCGGCGTACCGATGGGATACGGAGGACCTCACGCCGCTTATTTTGCCACTAAAGAGGACTTCAAAAGATTGATTCCCGGTCGGATTATTGGCGTGTCGGTAGATAGCCAAGACAAACCTGCCTTGCGCATGGCCTTGCAGACACGTGAGCAGCACATCCGCCGTGAGAAGGCTACCTCTAATATTTGTACCGCTCAAGCATTGCTCGCCATCATGTCTGGCATGTATGCCGTCTATCACGGGCCTGCTGGAATTCGAGGAATTGCTCAGGGTATGCATGTTCGTACGGGAGCCTTGGCGAAAGCCTTGGAAAAGATGGGGGTGAAGCTGAAGTCTGCCGACTTCTTTGATACCCTTTCCATCCCTGCATCGCCAGCGGAAGCAACTTCCTTGCGCGAAATTGCTGAGTCCAATGAGATCAACTTTTGCTATGCGGAAGGAGAAGTGCGCATCAGCACGGATGAAACTACATCCATCAAAGATTTAGAAGCGATTGTAGCTGTTTTTGCAAAGGCATATGATAAAGAGTTTGTGGCGATCGAATTAGATCCGTCTACAGGGGCTTACCCAGCTGATTTGGTTCGACAATCGAGTTATTTGGAACATCCGATTTTCAATACTTACCATACGGAGACCAAGATGATGCGCTATATCAAGCGCTTAGAGAACCGGGATCTGTCATTGATGCATTCTATGATTCCTTTGGGATCCTGCACGATGAAGTTGAATGCTGCATCTGAACTATTACCAGTAAGCTGGCCTGCGTTTGCCAATTTGCACCCATTTGTACCAATGGAGCAAGCCGCTGGATATAGACAAATCTTCGAAGAGTTAGAGGCCTATTTGAGTGAGATTACTGGCTTTGCTGCTTGCTCTCTACAGCCCAATTCCGGAGCTCAGGGAGAGTTTGCTGGCCTATTGACTATTCGAGCATACCATCAATCCAGAGGGGATGACCATCGTAACATTGCCTTGATTCCTTCTTCTGCGCATGGAACGAACCCAGCGAGTGCTGTCATGGCAGGTATGAAAGTAGTTGTAGTGGCCTGTGATGACCAAGGAAATATTGATGTAGCTGATCTGAAGGCTAAGGCTGAAGAGCATAAAGATAATCTAGCGGCCCTGATGGTTACCTATCCTTCTACGCATGGGGTATTTGAAACAGCCATCAAAGAGATATGTGATATCATCCATGACAATGGAGGTAAAGTATACATGGACGGCGCCAATATGAACGCTCAGGTTGGATTGACTAGTCCTGGCAACATTCATGCTGATGTTTGTCACTTGAATCTACACAAGACTTTCGCAATCCCACACGGCGGTGGCGGTCCAGGAATGGGACCCATCTGTGTGAATGAAAGCTTGAAGCCCTTCTTGCCTAAACATCCCCTGGTACAGACTGGTGGAGAACAAGGTGTTGATGCGGTAGCTGCAGCTCCATGGGGAAGTGCCAGTATTCTTTTGATCTCTTACGGTTATATCAAGATGCTGGGTAGGGATGGAGTGAAAGACGCCACGGAATATGCTATCCTAAACGCAAACTATATCAAGGCCCGTTTAGAGGGAGCCTATGAGGTTTTATACGTTGGTGAAAAAGGGCGCACTGCTCACGAACTTATCGTTGACCTTCGTCCCTTTAAGGCCGTGGCAAGTGCTGAGGATGTAGCCAAGCGATTGATCGACTATGGCTTCCACGCACCTACCTTGTCTTTCCCAGTACCTGGCACGATCATGATCGAGCCGACAGAAAGTGAAAGTAAAGATGAGTTAGATCGTTTCTGCGATGCTTTATTACGCATCAGAGAGGAGATTGATGAGATTGCTACTGGAAAAGCAGATCCGAAAGACAATGTACTACAAAATGCGCCTCACACGATGGCACAGTTAACTGCCGATGAGTGGCCATTTTCCTATACTAGAGAAAAGGCTGCCTTTCCATTATCCTATCTACATGAAGGCTATAAATTCTGGCCTGCGGTAGGTCGGGTCAACAATGCGGCTGGCGATCGCAATCTGATTTGTACTTGTCCTCCGATAGAGTCTTATATGGAGGTGAAGTAAGGTGAGATACTTTAATTGAATGAAGAATTCATAAGATCTTATAGTAGGGAAGGTAATCCAGATTACCTTCCCCTAGTTTTTTGTACTTCAGCATAACTGGGCGCTACTATTTCGCCCGCATCCGATTATTCCGCTTATTGTGCTCCACTTCCGCAAGGCCAAGGTGTTCCATTAAAGGAGGTATGTACATACCAAATCGGCCCCGGAAATTCTTCTTTAATCCATACCATCCGCCAATTGGGTTATCAGGGGACCGACCCCAATGTTCCACTGTTCCCTCCTTGGTAGCCACTTTCTCGTCTTTACTCCCTAGTAAAATCCAATCGCCACCTTCTTTTAGCATCTGATGCAGATCCTGCAGGCAACGTATATCGTAATGAAGGATGGTTTTTCCCACAGTACAAACTAGGATTTCGAGGCCGTCTTTTTCATCTACATGCATGGTATAAGAAGAGGATAAAGGCGGTGTCTGAAGCGTTAGTGGATTGTCTTTGGTTCCGATAGTTTCTTTGTAATTCATTTTGAATAATTTGAATTGTTTTGGGGTTTGACGAAGTAAAGAGGGAAAAGGATAGGATTTTTCTATGCTTTTGTAAAATAGCTATACGCAAAGCCTTAGTTTATGGTGCTTACCGCTGGTAAAATATCTTCGTCAGTGAAATAAATTCCACGAATTTTGAAAACCATAGCGGGGAGATGCTGCACCCCTAAGGCAGCCCAAAGACTGTGCATATCTTGATAGGATAGTGGTAAGGGCTCCAAGCTTAATTTTTCAATTTCAGGGGCTAAACCGGGCGTGTTTTCTGGCGTGAAAACCGACTTAGCTTGCAAAAAAGAGATGCTTTCTGATAAGCATTTCAGACCTTCTTGATAATCAGAAAATATTGCCGATATCAAGATGTCCATCTGAAAAATATTTGGAGTATTTGTAATGGCTTCATGACTTCCTGTTCTCCGGAGATTTGGTCTAGGAGTGGTGTCGGGTTCAAGCTTAATCAGTGTAGCAAGAAGTTTATCTTGATTTTCAATAGGAATCTTCCCGGTATTGTCCAAAATCCGGCCCAGGATGACGAGGTCCTCACTGGTCTGTAATCGCCTCTTTAGATTGTTATTTAGTTCTTCTACAATACGATTTAGGACTTGGTCTACCATTGGAAAAGCGTTAAGTTTTTGAGACTGTATTTATTGTTCTTTGTCCTTCAAATAATTCTCCATCACCTTACGGTTATACTCTAAATGATGCAGTTGCAACTCATGGGCTTGCGAAGCATAGGGGTCAATTCCCTTCAAAACTTCCATGCGAAGATCAAACAGGTGTTGCTTATCCGCCTTTTCCGCTTCCCGCGCCATTTTAATCTTCACGATCTCTTCTTGCGTATTTTGTTTTGGGTTGAAAATGCCATTGATCTCGCTGCACTGATGGCACATTCCCTCCTTATTGATCAGTGCACAACGGCCTTCAAAAATGTCAATCATTTTGCTTCGGCCGGTATGAAGGTGGTATTTCACTAAGGCTTCTGTCGTTAGGAGGATCACTGCGATTTCCTTCACCTTGAAATCGTAAACCTCTTTAAGTAGTAGGCAAAGATGTTGCTCTATCGGGAGGGATTTGGCAATGCAGGTGAAGCAAAAGGCAATGTGCTCTTTGATCTCAAACTGAGCGTATTGGGAGGTCGCGATCACTTCCATAGTTTTCTTAAAAGCCGCGGGATCGCTCAATGCGGCTTCTCTACAAATATCGGTTACGCTTTCCGGCCATCGTTTTTTCTTGCGAAGATTATCTATGGTGAGATTGGAGCCAATGGCGAAAATCCAGGTTTTAAGACTGGAATCACCACGAAAGGTTTCTAGTTTTTCAGAAGCTCGGATCCAGGTGTCTTGCAGGATATCTTCTGTATCCTGTTGACTGGCAGTCATTCTTAAAATATAAGATTTGAGCTGCGGCTTTATGTTCTCGAATTCCGAATACAGGGCGGTTTGATCCATGATTAACATTTGGGTGACGAAAGTGGAATGTTAGTAGTAAAGGACAGAGATAGCCAAAATAGAATATTTTTGGTCAAATTTTGTTGATTGCTTTGGTAAGCCCTTGATTTAACTTCAACATTTTTTTTAATTTAAGTGCATCCAAGCTGGACAATCATTCTTTTGAATCCACCATTAGTAGTGTGACAAAAGTAGTCGTGAAATTTTAG
>CAJXPD010000503.1 GCA_913057785.1 uncultured Lewinella sp.
TATAACTCGACATATCTGATCCCAAGAAGATACAAGTTTGCGCAATTTCATCCGCCTTACCCAAACGCTTCAAAGGAATATTGGCAAGGTAACTGGCCTTCGCTTCTTCAGGAAGCTCATCTGTCATATCGGTTTCGATAAAACCAGGAGCCAATACATTACATCGAACGTTACGAGATCCCATCTCCTTAGCAATTGACTTGCTAAAACCAATGATTCCCGCCTTAGACGCTGCGTAGTTAGCTTGTCCGGCATTACCGTTGATACCTACGACAGAACTCATATTGATGATAGAACCACCACGATTCTTCATCATAGAACGCAAAGCGTGCTTGGTCAAGTTGAAAACGGACTTGAGGTTGGTTTGGATTACTTGATCCCACTGCTCCTCCGACATTCTAAGCATCAAATTATCTCTGGTGATACCTGCGTTATTGATGAGGATATCAATACGTCCAAATTCTTCCAAAACGGATTTGATTAGGGTCTCGGCCTGCTCGAAGGAACTAGCATCCGATTGTAAGGCCTTGATGGTCACACCGTCGCCGGACAATTCTTCTACCAAGGCATCAGCACGGGTAGAGGAGGAAATATAGGTAAAGGCAACCGTCGCCCCGGCATCTACAAACGCCCTCACAATGGCTTCTCCAATTCCTCTGGACCCACCGGTTACTAGTGCTACTTTGTCTTGTAAAATTTTCATTACAACTCGGTTTTGATTTGCTGGAGTGGATGGAGGCCATGTGCCACGCGTATCCACTGTTGTTGTCTAATAATGAGGCACTTTTGGGGAATCTGGCGCGAAAATAGGCTTTTCGAGTGAGCTAACAGGCAATGAATGTTAAAAAAATAGGGAGTAGGGAAAAAAGTAGTAAATTTAAAAGCCTTGATATTCGACTGTTTAGAAAGACTTAAATAAAGCTTATGAAAATTAAAACCCTATCTCTCTCTCTGGGATACCTGTTACTTGGTTCCCTGCTTTTTGTTTCCTGTCTAGAAGATCGAGTAGATCTCACCAAAGTGAGTTACACCCATGAAGAGTATGCCATTTTATCTCAGCATTTGAATTTGCCCTTAGAAAGAGCAAGCTTTCAAGTGGAATTTCCGGCACATATGACCCGGACAGGGGCAGTGGCTCCTGAAATCGATGATGCAAAGGCTACATTGGGTTCTGTTCTATTTTATGACAAAAAGCTCTCGGCCAACAATAAGGTTTCCTGTGAATCCTGCCACAAACAATCCTTGGCTTTTTCCGATGATGTGGCCTTTAGCGAAGGATTTGACGGGCAGTTAACCAAACGCAATTCCCTTCCGCTAGCCTCCACGCCCAACTTTGAATCCTCTTACAATGGTTCTGGGAATTCCTTCTTTACGGGTATGCAAGCAGGCTTCTTCTGGGATGAACGGGCGCATTCTATTGCCGAACAAAGTAAGATGACCCTGGAAGATGATATTGAAATGGGAGTAGACATCTATCAATTAGCTGGTAAATTGTCAGATATTCCCTATTATCAAATCCTTTTCCAAAAGGCTTACGGTTCACCAAGCGCAACCCCAGATAAGATAACGGACGCCTTAGAAGTATTCATCAATTCTTTCGTGTCCGTATCATCGCCTTTTGATGAAGGTTTAAATCAGCATCAAACCCCCTTCGCCGATTTTACCAACTTTAGTCAGCAAGAAAATCTGGGTAAGACCTTGTTTAATACCCACTGTAATGGTTGTCATTCCTCGGACTTCACCGCCTTAGTAGAAACGGTGGCAAATAATGGTTTGGATATTGAATATGAGGACAAAGGCATGGGGGAACGTACCCAATTGGATTTTGATAATGGTCGCTTTAAGGTGCCTTTCTTGCGAAATGTTGCCCTGACTGGGCCTTATATGCATGATGGTCGCTTCGAGACGCTGGAAGAAGTAATTGACCACTATAGTGAAGGGATTCAGGATCATCCTAACTTGGATTTCCGCCTTCGCGATGGTTTCAATAATGCGGCGCAGCCCAGGAGATTTAACTTCACGGAGACAGAAAAAGCTGCATTGATTGCCTTTCTACACACAGTGACAGATGATAAGTTTATACAGGATGAGCGATTTGCTGACCCATTTAAGTAGCTTTTTAATAACTTTAGTAGATTCTTGTAAATACCTGCCCTTATGAAAAATATCAACTCTCGGTACGCTTGGTTCTGTTTGTTTTTCCTCTCCATCTTTCTGATGGGGTGTCAAGAAGATAAAGTTGTTATCACAAAAGCCGACTATACGGATGCTGAATATGAGGTCTTGGCTAGAACTTTGAACTTGCCGAGGGAGAGAGCAGATTATTCGGTAACCCTCCCACTCCATATGGCGAGACAGGGGGCTACAGCCCCTGCAGTGAGCAGTGCAAAAGCTACGCTTGGTGCGGTACTCTTCTATGATACCAAACTCTCTGCAAATAATACGGTTTCCTGTGCCTCTTGCCACAAGCAATCCTTGGCTTTTTCTGATGATGTGGCCTTAAGTAAAGGTTTTAATGGTGAATTGACCAAGCGGAATTCCTTGGCCTTGGGGTCTGCACCTAATTTTGAAGTGTCCTATAATGGTAATAGTGTGAGTAGCCAGGGGGCGGCCTTTTTTTGGGATGAGAGAGCACATACTATTCAGGAACAATCCATTTTGACCCTGCAAGACGATATTGAAATGGGAATGGATCTGGATGAATTGAAGAATCGACTGGAGAGCATTCCGTACTATAATATTCTTTTCACCAAAGCATATGGCTCTGGAGCTGTAACGCCCGATAGAGTGACTGAGGCCTTACAGGAGTTTATCAATGGCTTCATTTCGGGCACCTCTCGTTTTGATGAGGGCCTGAATCGTTCTACCGGCGATCCTTTTGCTAATTTCGCTGAGTTCACCGCTCAAGAGAACCTAGGTAAGACCTTATTTAACACCAATTGCAGTAGCTGTCACGGTGCCGATTTTACTTCGGTAGTGGAAACAGTAGCCAATAATGGACTGGATTTAGAATACACGGATCAGGGTATTGGAGCACGTACGCGCCTGGATTTTGATAACGGAAAATTTAAAGTACCATTTCTTCGAAATATTGCGCTCACAGGACCTTACATGCATGATGGTCGCTTTGCCACCCTCGAGGAGGTAATAGATCACTACAGTGAAGGAATTCAGGCACATGAAAACTTGGATATTCGCTTAAAAACGAATTTTCAATTTCACGGGGAGCCACTCAAGATGAATTTTACGGAAGAAGAAAAGGCGGCCCTGGTGGCTTTTCTACATACGCTGACAGACTACCAGTTTATTCAGGACGAACGCTTTGCAGATCCGTTTAAATAGGAGCTAGCGGCCGCCCTAGGGCGAACGAAAAAGGGGCTGCTTCCGCACACGGAAGCAGCCCCTTTTTCGTTCGTGTTGCGAAATCAGTTCAACTTCTCCTTAAGGTAATGCCCTGTGTGAGATTCTTTTACCTTAACCAGCTTTTCAGGAGAGCCCTGGAACACCAGGTTTCCGCCATTCTTCCCACCTTCAGGACCTAGATCAATAATCCAGTCGGCAGATTTGATGACCTCCATATTATGCTCAACCACAATCACAGAATGTCCTTTTTCAACAAGCGCATTAAGCGCATCTAGTAATTTTCTGATATCGTGGAAATGTAGTCCAGTCGTAGGTTCATCAAAAATGAACAGGATATGCTCGGTGGATTGCTCCTTAGCTAGAAAGGAGGCTAGTTTGACCCGTTGAGCTTCTCCGCCAGATAGGGTACTGGAGGATTGCCCCAACTTGACATAACCCAGACCAACGTCATGCAGAGGAGTCAACTTTCGCACGACATCTTTTGCCCCTTCAAAGAACTCGATCGCTTCGCTGATGCTGAGATCTAGAATCTCATGTATGTTTTTCCCCTTATATCGTACTTCTAAGATTTCTGGTTTAAATCGCTGGCCTTTGCAGGTCTCACACTCCAGACGCACATCCGCCAGGAATTGCATTTCGATCACCTGTTCTCCTTCCCCTTTACAAGTATCACAACGCCCCCCATCGACATTGAAGGAAAAGTGTCCGGGTTTGAAGCCTCGAACTTTCGATAGCTGCTGGCTAGACATGAGATTTCGAATCGTATCGTAGGCCTTGACATAGGTCACCGGGTTTGAACGAGAGGATTTCCCGATCGGCTTTTGATTAACCAACTCAATTCGGGTAATCTGATCCAGGGCGCCAGAAAGTTCGCGGTGTACACCAGGTGCCCTCGAGTAGCTCTCTCCAAGGTGCTTCTTTAAGGCTGGAAAGAGAATCTGTTTGACCAAGGTGGTTTTTCCCGACCCAGAAACTCCGGTAACAACAGT
>CAJXPD010000504.1 GCA_913057785.1 uncultured Lewinella sp.
CCAAATGCGTCAGATATTTGCGGCAAAACCCAGAGCTGGGCTGTGTTATTTACAGAATCTTCCTTTTTTGCGCTCCTTCATCGCAACTTGGGGTAGTTAGTAGGGTTATTTGATCGTCTATGACGGCAAAAAGCAGTAGTCTTATTGTGAATCTTTCGGGAGTGTAGTCGGAAGGAAAACCTAGAAGACAGGAGTTAAAGCTGAATCCATGTTTTGCATTTGGTTTAATCCTAACTCTATTCTATTGAACGCTACAAAGGTAGGCTCACCACCGCAGCCATAACAGGAGGTAAACCGCCAATTTTTTATTTGAGGGGAAACGGGGAGGGTTCTGTTTTATGTCTATAAATATATGTTTTGGGTAAATAATTTTAAATAAAACATAAAAAATTATACTTTTAAGGTAAAATAGTACCTGAATGCGTAGAATGTCAACCATTGGCTTAGCCTATCGTCTCTGCCAACTATCAATCCTGCTTTTACTGCTATTTGCAGCTGCATTTGTGGGGGGAATAGCCTATGCACTTGTAGAAACTGATGCCTTCCCGAATGTGGTAATCAATGAGTTGTTCGATGCCGGATATGGCTTGGGTGGGCTCAAATGGTGCCCGTCTTGCAAGAGCGAAAATGATCTACATTTCTCGGACATCGCCATATCGATGAAACTCTGGCTACTATTGCGCGCTACGATCTTTTTCTCCATGGCCTTTCTGATTGTTTTGGAGTTGAAAAAGGTCCTATTGTCCATTCGCGATACCGCTACTTTTTACCGCGCCAATTATCGCTCCTTTAGCGCTATTGGTAACTACGGGTTCTTGATCAGTTTATTCAGTGCATTCAATTTCTATGTAGAAGGAGGGGAGTCCCTTTTTAATCTCAGTATTCCTTTTTTGGAATTGGGCTTTTCATTGGGAAGTTGGGTGCTGGCTGATATTTTTTGGGAGGGTAAATTATTATTGGAAGACAATCAATCTATCATATGAACATAGTAGTAACACTGGATGTAATGCTGGCTCGCCGCAAGATGAAGCTCATGGAGCTGGCCGAAGAGGTAGGGATTTCAGTAACCAACTTATCCTTACTAAAGACTGGAAAAGCCAAAGGGATACGCTTTGCCACTTTGGCTAAGATCTGTGTGGCGCTGGACTGCACGCCTGGAGATATCCTTCAAATTGAACACCAAAAGATTCCTCAGTATGATTGATACGATTCTATCTGTTGTGCAGCAAGTGGCGGTCTTTTCCTTGATTCCACTGGTTTTCTATCTAATCAGAAGGCCGAAACCCCTCAGCTTCTGGCAGTATATCGGTCTTACCCCTTCTACTCGCAAAGCCAACTTGTTGGCGCTGGCCCTTAGCCTGTTTTTGGCAACATTTATGCTGGTGTTGACCAGTACTAATACAGCGATAGCTGATATCATGACTCATCCCAAAAGTGTTACGGGAGCCATCCGACAACTTGATTCTGGAGCAGAAGCTGTCTTGACTATAGGATTAGTGGCCATTTTTAAGACAGCATTTGCAGAAGAGGTTTTCTTCAGAGGTTTTTTGGCTAAGCGCTTGATCGCCATGACAAATTTTTGGACCGGGACTGTTATTCAAGCTGTAATTTTTGGTGCTATTCATAGCCTTTTCTTCGCTATGGTAACCACTAATTTCTGGTTTCTAGCGCTAATCTTTGTCGTGCCCACCCTTGGAGCAGTGGTGAAGACCTATTTGAACGAAAAACTTGCGTATGGTAGCATTGTGCCAGGCTGGATCGCACATGCTAGCGGGAATGCATTGGCTTACAGTTATGTGGCTTTTATTTTGTGAGGGAAGGCAAAAGGGAGGAAGGACTGAAAGAAGAGGAAACCATCAGTGTAATGTCAGGAATCATTCCTTTCACTGATGGTTTCTGCTGAATTATCTATTAAAAACCATTCAGACTTGCAAAGCGATCCAAATGGTAGTTATAATCTCCAAAGGTTTGCTGTGCTACACGAGCACGCTTCATAAAGAATCCAATTTCTTCATCATCGGTCATGCCAATACCGCCAAACATCTGGATAGATTCATTGGTAACAATCTGAATCACTTCTCCCACCTTAGCTTTCACCATACTGGCTAAAACTGGCACCTTTTTATCCTTAGCATCTACCGCCTGCAGGGCCTTCAGTACCATGGATTTACACACCTCGATCTCACTGAACATCATGGCCGCTCTATGCTGTAACGCCTGGAAACTACCGATAGGAACCTTAAACTGAACACGCTCTTTCAAGTAGGCAATGGTCCGTTCGAAGGCTTCTTGCATGGTCCCTAGCATTTCTGCTGCTAAGCCAATCCGGGCGACATCCAATACTTGTTCCAAGGTGTTGCGATTGCCCACTTGATCGGCAGCCTGCACGACCACACTATCAAACTGGATATTAGCAGCATTCCGGCTGTCCATCATTAGTCTTCTGTCGATCTTTACCCCTTCGGCTCCTGCGTCGACTAAGAAGAGCGCAATTTCTCCCTGGTAAAGGGCAGAAACGATGAGTTTTTGAGCCACATGTCCATCTAAGACGAAACGTTTACCACCGTTTAGTACCAATTGCCCATCCTTCTGTTCTACAGTTGAGGATACGGCGAAAGGGCGATGCGCACTCTGCTCTTCAAAAGCAAGCGTCAAGGTTAACTGGCCTTCGGCGATGGCTGGTAACAGCGCCTGTTTCTGAGCTTCAGATCCACCAATCTGGATCGTGCTTGCTCCCAATAGCAGATTAGATACGATAGGGGAGGCGGTCAAGGTACGGCCGCTTTCCTCCAAAATCTGACCTAGGCCTACATATCCGAAACCCATTCCTCCGAATTCTTCGGCGATCGTCAGGGCAGCCCAGCCCATCTCAACCATTTCCGTCCATAGGCTAGGGTCATAACCAACCGAATCCTTAGTATCCCGAAGGAATCGCAAGGCAGAGACTGGCGCTTTCTGAGTCAAGAACTCCTTGGCGGAGGTCTTCAGCATTTGTTGTTCTTCATTTAAAATCAAAGCCATTGTCTCTTTATTTTGATTTGGGCAAGCCCAAAACGTGTTTTGCAATAATGTTTAACTGGACCTCAGTGGTTCCTCCTTCGATGGAGTTGCCTTTGGTACGGCACATGTCCCTGGCCAATTTGCCCTCATTGTAACTTTCTCCCCATTCCAGCCCTTCATAGCCTTTTAGGGAGAGCATTAACTCGTGTCGATCTTTGTTGAGCTCCGTTCCGTAGTATTTGAAGAAAGAAGACTTCGCCCCTGGCTGATGCCCCGCTTTAGTCATATCAATCGTCTGTTCGATGGCGTACTTGAGGGCATAAGAATTGATCATGATCCGAGCTACTTCAGGTCGAAGCGTTGGATCGGCCAACTTGCCATTTTCAAGGCCTACTGCATCCACGGCGTACTCATGCAATGGCATGATGCTTCCGAAGAGGTTACCAACGGTCGAGCGTTCGTGCGTCAACAAGTTCTTCGCAATGGTCCAGCCGTCATTGATCTGTCCAACGATGTTTTCCTTGGGTACCTTGACGTTGTCAAAGAAGGTCTCACAGAATGGAGACTTGCCGGAGATTAGCTTAATGGGACGAGCACTTACCCCTTCACTTTCCATATCGATCAATAAGAAGGAAATGCCTCTTTGTTTAGGTACATCAGGGTTAGTTCTTACCAGACAGAAAATCATATCTGCCTTGTCTGCATAGGAGGTCCAGACCTTTTGACCGTTTACGAGAAAGTGGTCTCCTTGATCAACGGCACTTGTCTGCAATCCCGCCAAATCACTACCCGCACCGGGCTCACTGTAACCCTGGCACCACCAAATCTCTCCTCTACAAATCTCGCGGATATATTTTTGCTTCTGCTCCTCGGTCCCAAAGTGTAGAATAGCTGGCCCCAACATCATTAGTCCAAAGCTCCATAAAGGGGCTCGACAGCTAAGCTTGGCCATTTCTTCTTTCAATACCTTGGCTTCAGCATTGCTCAAGCCTCCGCCACCATAGGCCTTGGGCCAAGTTGGAGCGGTCCAACCCCGATCACGCATACGCTCAAACCAGATCCGTTGATCTTCACTCTTGAAAACGCCGTTTCGACCACCTCCGTACAGGTCATCGAAGCCATTCTTAACGGGCTCGCGCATGCTGGCAGGGCAATTGGCTTCCAGCCAATCTGCTGTTTCCTGCCGGAAGGCGGCTAATTTGTCAGTTAGGGTATCGTTCATTGAAGGATTTATTTTGAGTTATTTTTAAGATCTGATTTCAACTTATTCATCTGTACTGTGACCTAAAGCCTTGAATCTTCTGGACTTCAGCTTTTTCCTGGCTGGCTGGCGCCACC
>CAJXPD010000505.1 GCA_913057785.1 uncultured Lewinella sp.
CGCATCCGACTACAAAAAATGCCTCGCACAGAATAAAATTTCCCTCCAACTGACTCCTAAAGCAATTCTTAAACACGTTCTAATAGTTTAATAAGGCGATAAGACGGTTTTATATACGTTTTCCCAACCCTTGTGCAGTGCAGGGGTTGGGTTTTCTATTTAGAGGCGCCAGGGCACGGTTATTAGGGGTATGGAAAGCTATACTGTCACAAAACCAGCCGCTGAATCATTGGCAATTCTGGCCTAATTCTCGTAAATTAGAACTTGTTCTAAATATTAAACCAGTTTAATGAAAGTCGGAGGTGAATAACTTAGATTTGACGGGCTTGTGAAAAGCCTTTTACCTAAAGATTACAGCCTCTAAATCAGCTAATTCTGTCCTATGAAGTCATTATATTTTACGGAAGAGCATGAGCTATTCCGAGACACCATGAAAGATTTTTGTATCCAAGAAATTCAACCTTATGAGGGCACTTGGGAGGCCGAAGGTAAGATTGATAGAAGCCTCTTCCGGAAGATGGGCGAAATGGGATTTCTAGGTCTAGAATTTCCCGAGAAATATGGGGGACTAGGACTCGACTTCATGTATACTACAGTGTTGGCCGAAGAAATGGGTTACCAATGCTGTGCCGGTGTCACAACAACTGTGTCTGCTCATATCTATTTGGCTATGAACTACATTGCTAGAGGTGGTTCGGAGTTGTTGAAAGAAAAGTACTTGGTACCAGGTATCTTGGGAACCAAAGTGGGAGCTCTCGGGATGAGTGAGCCCTTTGCTGGCTCCGACCTAAAGGCCCTTCGGACTACCGCGAAAAGAGATGGGGACCACTACATTGTCAATGGCTCTAAGACTTTCATCACCAATGGCTACTATGGAGACTTTGTGGTAACGGCTGTGAAGGCCGAACGAGGTATCTCAATGTTAGTAATTGATTTGGATGCTCCAGGGGTAAGTAAAAGTAAACTAGATAAACTGGGACTTAGAAGTTCAGATACCGCGGAGATTGCGTTTGATAATGTAAAAGTACCCGTTGAAAATCTGATCGGCGAGGAAGGTAAGGGCTTCTATTACATGATGGATAGCCTTCAGGTAGAGCGATTATCAACCGCTCAATACAATATTGGAGGCATGCAAAAGATCCTCGATATTACCCTGCAATACATGTCTGAGCGGCAAGCATTTGGCAAGGCGATCAATCGCTTCCAAGCCCTTCGCCATAAAATAGCTGATATAGCAACAGAACTAGAGGCATGGCGCCAATTCATGCATCATACCTCCTACAGACTTTCTCAAGGAGAATTTGTGGTGAAGGAGTGTTCTATGTTGAAGCTGAAGACTTCAGATTTGATTAATCAAATCGCCTATGACTGTCTTCAGATGTTCGGAGGCTATGGCTTTATGGAGGAATATCCGATTGCGCGTATTTATCGAGATGTGCGAGTGATACCGATTTATGCCGGAACAAGCGAAATCATGAAGGAGATCATCGCTAAGATGGTAATTGATGGGGTGGATTACAAGCCTGCTTACAAGACGCACTAGCGTTCGAACGTAAAGTTTTTCTTTCATCACCTTTCCTAAGGGAATTATTTGATTCAGCCATTTGCTGATGTACTAGAGCCATATTATAGTGCTAGGGATTCCAGTCCCTTACATTCAAAAGACCTTAACATCCTATGCAAAGTCAATCATTACAAGTTCAAAAAGCCAACCTTTACGAGGTGCAATCTGCAGGACAGGAACTATCTTCCTTGGAAGATGGCGAAGTACTGATGAAGATTGAAAAATATGCTTTGACCACCAATAATATCACCTATGCTGTAAGTGGTTCTAAGTTACGTTACTGGGATTTCTTCCCAGCTGATGATACTTGGGGCATTATTCCCGCCTGGGGTTTTGGCGAGGTAATAGAAAGCAAGCACCCAGATGTCCCTGTCGGTGAGCGCTGTTATGGCTATTTTCCGATGAGTAGCCATCTAAAGGCGAAACCAATCAAGGTAAATGAAGCTGGATTTCGGGATGGCATAGCACATCGAAATCCTTTGCCTCCGATTTACAATTACTATATGCGGGTCAATAATAATCCCGCCTTCCATCCTTCTATGGAGGATTTTATGCCGATTATCCAGCCACTTTTTACAACCTCTTTCTTGATTTACCATTTCCTTAAAGAGCAATCCTTCTTTGAGGCAGAACAAGTGGTATTGACGAGTGCTTCCTCAAAGACTGGCCTGGCACTCGCCTTTATGCTCAGTCAGCATAAAGCAGTTGATGGAAAGAAGATTGTAGGCTTGACCTCTCCTTCTAATGTCGAGTTCGTCAAATCTGTGGGATACTATGATGAGGTGATTGAATACGACAACTATGCTACCGAATTAGCCCAAGAAGGCACGGTAATCGTGGATTTTGCCGGGAAGACTCAATTGCTAGAAGATATGGGTGCCCAACTGGCTGATCACTTGAAGCATATTGCACTGATCGGAATTACCGATTGGAAATCAACCAGAGGATTTAGAGGAGTACCAAAATCAGAGTTTTTCTTTGCACCGACTCATTTACAAAACAAGTATAAGGAGTGGGGTTCACAGAAGGCCAATAATATGATCAATCAAGCTTTGGGTGGGTTTATCTTGGATTCGAAAAAATTGATTGAAATAGCCTATGTGGATGATATGGATCAACTACGGTCCCTATATTTAGAAATGTTGGATGGAAAGGTGGATCCCAAGATGGGATACATTGTTCGACCAAATTTGCCTTAACACGAATAAAGATATAGACATGTACGAAAAGTTACTCTCCCCACTGGATCTCGGTTTCACAACCTTGAAGAATCGAGTCTTGATGGGGTCTATGCATACCAACCTAGAAGAGATTCCAGGAGGCTTAGATCGCGCGGCCACTTTTTATGCCGAAAGAGCTAGAGGGCAGGTTGGACTGATCGTTACCGGGGGGATTGCTCCGAATGTAGCGGGAAGTGTAGGACCACATGCGGCTAAGATGACGACCCAGGAAGAGGCAGATCAGCATAAGGTGATCACAGATGCCGTACATAAAGAAGGAGGAAAGATCTGTTTGCAAATCCTTCACTCAGGACGTTACGCCTATCACCCTAATCTAGTAGCTCCCTCGCCGATCAAAGCCCCCATCAATTTCTTCACACCAAAAGAATTGAGTTCGGAAGAGGTTTGGCAAACCGTGAAGGATTACGCCAACACCGCAGCCTTGGCCCAGAGTGCCGGCTATGACGGCGTGGAGATCATGGGATCGGAAGGATATTTAATCAACCAGTTCATCGTAAAGCGGACCAATCACCGAGAAGACGAATGGGGAGGTAGCTATGAAAATCGGATTAAGTTTCCCATAGAGATTGTCAAGCAGACGAGAGAGAAGGTAGGCCCCAACTTTATCATTATCTACCGTCTATCCATGTTGGATCTGGTAGAAGGAGGAAGTAGTTGGGAAGAGGTGGTGCAGTTAGCAAAAGAGATTGAGGCGGCGGGTGCTACCATCATCAATACGGGCATTGGCTGGCACGAGGCTCGTGTCCCTACTATCGGTACGGTGGTGCCAAAAGGTGGTTTTGCCTGGGTAACCAAGCGCATGATGGGAGAAGTTACTATTCCACTTATTGCCACCAATAGAATCAACATGCCAGATGTAGCTGAGAAAGTGCTGCAGGACGGTTGTGCGGATATGGTATCAATGGCACGTCCTTTCCTAGCTGATGCAGACCTGGTACTAAAAGCTATAGAGAAACGACCGGAGGAGATCAACACCTGCATCGCCTGTAATCAAGCCTGCTTGGATCATACCTTCGAGATGAAGATCTGTTCCTGTATTGTAAATCCTCGAGCTTGCCACGAAACGGAGTTGAACTTTGAGCCTGCAACTACTTTGAAGAAAGTGGCTGTGGTAGGAGCAGGGCCAGCAGGTATGGCGGCGGCAACGATTGCGGCAGAAAGAGGACATACCGTAGATCTGTTTGAAGCGGAGAAAGAGATCGGAGGACAGTTCAATATGGCAAAGGTAATCCCAGGTAAAGAAGAATACCAACATACTATCCGGTACTATGATGCGATGATTAAAAAGCACGGTGTACAAGTACATTTAAATCATCGGGTAACTGCTGAGGAGCTAGTGGCTGGCGGGT
>CAJXPD010000506.1 GCA_913057785.1 uncultured Lewinella sp.
ATAGAATAAAATTTGCCACTTGTAGCCGATTGATGAAATTTTAAACAAACTCTAAATTAGATTTTCGACTAGTACATAGCCTCCGTACCCAATACATAGCAAAGAGGACAATATAACTAAGACCAATTGCAGCCCCTGATTGTTCGTAATTCTTTTGGAAAAAGGTAAACTAAAAATCCCCGCTGCCACCAACATGCCAATTACCGAGCCAATACCGAAGATCAAGAGGTAAACCATGCTATTGAAACTGCCCTGAATCTCGGTCATCACTAAGAGGATCATGGCGCCACTTCCAGCCAAGCCATGTATCAAGCCAACACCATAGGCCAAATGATGGTTGTTTTCGGCAACGACTAAGTCAGCCATCCTTTTCTCCGACCGGAAATATTGATAGAGTCTGACAATCCCCAATACGATCAACATTAAGCCTACACCTGCCTCGAAATAGCCAAAATAACCATTGAGAAAAGTAGCTCTTCCAATGATCATGATCAAACCGATCAAAAAGATGGTGGAAGTGTGCCCTAAGCCCCAATAGATTCCATCTTTTATAGCCAAGTATAGTTTATCTCGTTTAGTAACAATGTTCCCTACCGCCACTAAATGATCTGCTTCAAAGGCGTGGCCAAAACCCACTACTGCCGCGAATAATAAAGGAAATGATGCTTCCATATCTGATCTAAAAATTCAAATGATTAATAACGATGCGGTGGTTGCCGGTATCCGCTGCAACCATGGTTTGACCTTCTACACAGATTTGGAAAGGCCAGTATAAGCTTCCCTCTGTACTCCAGATCGTATTCTTATTTTCACTACCTGTTGTAAAGTCATCCTGTCCAAGTAAATTATTAGCTTCCGTATTGTGCTCAGTTGGCACTTCATTGAACCAGAGAATTCTACTACTACCCGTATCCGCCACCCAAAGGCCATCCTGATAGAAACAGGTATCATAACACCAGTTTAGAGTATTGGCCTTGGGAAACCACCCAAATTGATTTTGCCCGTTGGCTTCGAAGGAAGGTTGTCCGATGATCACATCCGCCTTTTGATCGAAGGCCATTTTCCAATCTTGCCACACGAGTACGCGGTAGTATTGGGTATCGGTAATGGTCATCTGTCCATTTGGGCTGACTTTGACCGAATAAGGCCAGATCGGATCATTGTGATCATAGTCCCTTTCAGCAAAGGAAGGTTTGCCGATCACTTTGTCCGCCGGCGTATTGTTGGTCATCGGAATCTGATCATAGTACAGCACACGTCTATTCCCAGTATCCGCAATCCATAAGCGTTCTCCGTCCGAAAACACACCATAAGGCCAATTCAAGGAACAGGCACTAGGCGCATGGCTGATTCCCTCAATATTGGGTTGATTACTTTCGAAATCCGGCTGTCCTACCACCACATCAGCGGCTTGGCCATCTTCCGTGGGCATTTGCAGCCAAATCAGAACTCGATGATTCCAGGCATCGGCCACAATCAGCTTTTCACCATCTGACCAAATCCCTGAGGGATAGAAGAGACTCGATGCACTTACCGTACCACTGGCATTCCTTCCCGTCTTGGCCTTTGCCTCCTGTCCTAGAACGATGTCTGGGCTTTGGAATTCCGAGGTGGGCAGTTCGTTCCAGATAAATAGTCGATTTTGGGCCGTATCCGCCACCAACAATTGGTTATTGATCAGAAATACACCCCTCGGTGCCAGCAAGGGACTATCCTCGGCACCTTTAAAGATCTGTATCTTACTGACAAGTTTTTCTAGTTCTATTGCTTCCGTTTTATCCATGCTAATTGTTGATTTCCAACCTTCGTTGTTCTAGGTTGTCAATTTTCAGTCTGATTATAGTAGCCAAGGTCGAAGCCTTCTGTTTGGCTTGTGTGGCTATAGCTCCTTCGAATAGGTCATTTACCGTTCCGTTGAAGATTTCCAGCCATTTACTAAAATGAGTCGCGTTCAATCTGTGTTCGTGATGCACTTCCAAGTGAGCTTCTATCGTATCTCCTTTATATTTTCCGGCCTGAAAAAGCGTACTTTCCCAAAAATCCATTAGCGTATCAATATGAGCTAGCATATCCACCCGCATCACCTCCAAAAAAATGTGTTTGAAGTCTTCATCTTTCAGCAAGCGTTCGTAGAAGGTGGTTACCAGCTTGCGGATGTCTGCTCTATCTTGAATATCCCGCTTCATGCCTAACAGATTCTTGGCAGTTGTTCGCCGACCAACATATTGACCACTCTTTTTCCTCCAATCCCGCTGGTCAAAACCACCTGCTTCGCATGATCTTGTACCACCTCTCCAATAATCGAAGCATTCTGGCTAGCAGATTGTCCACGCAGCTGATCTAGGACCTGATCCGCGCAGTCGGCATCTACAATGGTAATAAAGATGCCCTCATTGGCTACATAGAGTGGATCCAAGCCTAGCAATGAGCAGGCACCATAGACTTGCTCATCAACGGGAATGTCCTTCTGGTGAATGTCGATTCCTAAAGAGGTATCTCTAGCGATTTCCGTCAAGACAGTGCCAACCCCACCTCTGGTCGGATCGCGGAGAAGATGAATTTGGTCCCCGAATTCATCCAGGAGATGTTGCACGACATGGTTGAGGTTGCGCGTATCACTTTCAATCGTAGTTTCAAATTCTAATCCTTCTCGCACCGACATAATAGCCATCCCGTGAGTCGCTAGGTTATCGCTAACAATGATCTTATCCCCAACCTTGACTCTGGATATATCAATGGCTGCTTTGGGGTGCAATTGTCCGATTCCAGTGGTATTGATGAAGATCTGATCTCCTTTTCCTCGCTCTACCACTTTTGTATCTCCCGTCACCACTTTGACGCCCGCTTCCTCGCAGGCAAACTTGATCGATACCAGAATATCCCAAAAGGCCTGCATAGCTAAACCTTCTTCGATAATAAAGCTTAAGGATAGGTATTGGGGAATCGCTCCACACATCGCTAAATCATTGACCGTACCATTCACAGCCAACTCCCCTATATTTCCCCCCGGGAAAAAGACCGGGGAAATCACAAAGCTGTCGGTAGTAAAGGCTGTTTTGCCTTGCAAGTCCAGTGTGGCGCCGTCATGACGCTGATCCAAGAGGTCGTTCTTCAGAAGATCGAATACCCCGCTGTCCAACAATCTATTGGTGAGTAAGCCTCCGCTACCATGTCCCAGTGTAATCACATCGAAGTCCAACTTCGGCATAGGACAAGACAATTGCATCTTTATCTTCTTCTCTTTCTGGCTAAGTGCGTTCATGACTAGTTATTTGTATTCAATAGACTCCCACTTACGGCGCCGGTAAATCTTTCTACGACTGCTGTACCAATCCCGATCTTTGACGGTCTCGCTCTGCTCAGGGTCATAGATTTTATGCACGAAGTGAAATCGTTTTTCTGCAAAGCCTTGGTCATTTTCATAGAAGTTCGACCACATGCGCTGCAATTCTTCTTCTCGATATTTGGCCAGGGGTTTAACTCGTTCGTCTTTTCTCCGTTGGAAGGTCTTGGCCAATAAAAGCTTATCGAAATAGGGTAGGGCAACGATATCCTGAGCTAACTCTCGGACTTGTCTTCGAAACTCCTCAGCTGTCTCAGCAAAAGTATCATCCAACAAGCCAATCTCTTTGGCCATAGTAGTCCCCCAGGGCAAACACTGTTCCGTAAAGTGTGTCGCCTTCTCAATCCCGATTCGTTTGGGTAGCAGATAGGTCCAGTATTCCGATCCATACAAACCCATATTTTTGGTATGCGGGTTCAGTACAATACCCCTTCTGGCTACCACTTTATCACCAGACAAGGCAAAGGCTACTCCTCCAGCTCCAGCATTGCCTTGTAGCGCCGTCATGATATAGTGATTCGGGGACTGGATAATTTCTAAGATTAGATCATCGATCGCTAGAATATTTGCCCAAGCCTCATCATTTGGTTTTTCAGCATATTCGATCTGGTTGAGATCTATCCCATTCGACCATACATCCGCTCCTCCCATCAACACCAATAGCTTAATCGGACGGCTTTTAACTTCAACTATGGTTTCG
>CAJXPD010000507.1 GCA_913057785.1 uncultured Lewinella sp.
TACTGGAAATTGGAGCACTACCTAATCAATGGAATGACTATGTAGTGGTGGATGAAAACAATGGCTCGATCCGAATGGCTATCTTGACGGATACAGACGATCTGCGGGTAAGCATTCCTTTCAGATCTCTATATGCAGGTCCATTAACACAAAGCTTCGGCTTAGATTTGGACCAGCCCAATCAATTGGTAGATGACCAATATCAGGTGCATCCGGTGAGCTTACAGTTTGAAGCTACTCAAAGTGCTGACTGGTTATTGACCACTAACTACCCGAACCCCTTCCAGCAAGTGACTACCTTCGAGCTTAACTTACCTAAAGAAAGCTTGGTAATGCTAGAGGTATACAGTCTAGCTGGACAACGCTTGTTGCAGCAAAGTAGTACCCTAGCAGGTGGCTTCAATCAGTTGCAGGTTCGTGCCAAGGACCTATCTCAGGATGGGATATTATGGTATCGAATCACTGTAGATGGGGATTCCCGAAGTGGTAAGATGATTTTAATCAAATAAGCATAGTATCCTATCGATACAAAGGGCCTTTCATCAAGACGATGAAAGGCTCTTTTAATTATAGCCGAAGTGTTTTAGGGTACGCTCATCATCTCGCCAGTTATCCTTGATCTTCACAAAGAGCTCCAAAAATACCTTTTGCTCTAGAAAGGCTTCAATCCCCTTCCGCGCCGCCGTCCCTAAGCGTTTAATAGCTCTTCCTTGCTTTCCCAAAATTATGCCTTTATGCCCTCTTCGACCTACAAAGATGGTTGCATGAATACGTACCAGTGGCTCCCCGCTTTTGGTGGTCGTTTCTTTGAATTCCGTTACGCCCACTTCTGTGAAATAGGGAATTTCCTGCTCATACTGCTCTAAGATTTTTTCTCGAATAATCTCACTCACAAAAAACCTCTCCGGGCGATCGGTAAGTTGATCTTTCGGGTAGTATTCAGGGCCTTCAGGCAGTTTCCCCTTCACCAATTTTAGTAGCTGATCCGTATTCTGCTTATGTAAGGCAGAAATGGGTATGGTCTCTGTAAATGAGATGCGATCATTCCACTCCTGGATAGCCAACAAGATTTTCTCCTGAGAATGTAGATCAATCTTATTCAAAACCAAGAAAAGCGGAATATCCCCTACTTTTTTCAATCGTTGGATGATCGGATCGTCATCGGCAAATTTCTCCCCGATTTCCGTTACAAAAAGCATAATATCCGCATCTTCAAAAGTGGATTTCACATAGCTATTCATGATCTCATGCATCTTATAAGCTGGATCTCGTATGATTCCAGGCGTATCAGAAAACACCAATTGAAAATCATCTCCACTTAGAATTCCAATGATCCGATGACGAGTGGTTTGTGGTTTATTGGTAATGATAGACATCCGCTCCCCCACCAAAGCATTCATCAAAGTAGATTTCCCCACATTCGGACGTCCTATAATATTCACAAATCCAGATCTATGCATACTATCATTCATTTTTTTATCTCTAGTCCCCTGTCACCAAGCTATCCATTTGCCAGACTCCCTTTTGATTGGGACTAAAACTAGCGCGATACCCTATAGGAGATCTCAGAAATTTACCATACACAAAACCCTCGCGACCGTCCAAGAGTTCAATTTTAACCCAAGGGTGCGTTTCTCCGCCAATGGTCTCTACTTTCTCAGTATACTCAAGCACCTTCACGACATCATAAGAAATGGAGGCGATCGTTTTACTCTGCAAGGTAGGGGCTGAGCGGAATCGCACGCCACTGCCTGCTATGGCAGCATGCTCAGCAGCGGCATAGATATCGGGCCAAGTAGAAGAGATATAATTGGCTTCAAAGGACCGGCCCTGCGAAGCAAAGGATCCTCCCAATGCTAAGATCTCTTCTAGAATGCCCCAAATCTTGGATTCCGATGCCTTTTCCGGCTTATCCAATTCCCATTGGGTTACAAACTCGGCAAAGCCGTTATTATCGCCAAAACCATTCATAATCTGCTCATCTACGGCTTCCAGTAAACCAAAAACATTCTTGTCTTTGATGAGTTGTCGGAGGTTTTCACGAAAAACAAAAAACAGCGTATCTATGGGAGCTTCATCCACTGGATTCAGTTTTCCTTTTTCAGCAACTTGCCGCAATGGTAAGGCCTCCAATCTAAGCTGTATCAGATCGGTATACACCTTGCGAATAGAATCCATATTTAATTGAACCCTCGTCTCGACTTTAGGCTCTTCTTCGGTACTTTCTCCCTGGCCGCAAGCCCACAAAAGCAAAGCCATCAGCCCACATGTAATGAACTTCTTCATGGTAGTTGGTTAGCTGTTTGAGTATGGATAATAGGGTGATCTTCGCGCCGTAAAACTACACACATTCCTCCGAAAGTCGAGTAATTACCTTTAGCAATTCAAGGGAAAAACGTTGAGAATTGCATCTTACTCCTGTAGGATTGTCGGAATTTTAATACTTTGAGGAGCCAAGATATTCCCGACCTTCTTTCTTTTCTGCCTGTACTACAAAATCAATAGGATGGATTTACCAAACTTTAGCCGCAGTACCTTTTCCCACGAGGACATCTCACATTACGTATATACAGCAGGAGAGGGACCGCCAATTATCATCATTCACGAATTACCAGGCATGACCAAGGAATGTGTGCTTTTTGCGGAAAGAATGGTCGCACAAGGTTTCAAAGTATACCTACCCCTACTCTTTGGTCGACCGGGGCAAAAAGCAGCTCCCATACGCTTCTTATTTAAGATATGTATTAGCAAGGAGTTCTATGCCTTGAAACACAATAAGACCAGTCCTATCGTCACTTGGCTGAAAGCGCTAGTCCGCAAGGCTGATGCCGAAACCCAAGCCAAGGGCGTAGGCGTGATTGGCATGTGCCTTACTGGTGGGTTTGCCATACCAATGATGGTTGAATCAGCTGTAAAAGCACCGGTTCTGAGCCAGCCTTCACTGCCGCTGGGTTTTTCCATGGGCACCAAACGTAACTTGGGGGTCAGTCCAGAGGATCTAAAGATTGCCAAGCAGCGAGTGGCTGCGGGAGAGCAATTGCTGGCTTTCCGGTTTGATAAAGATCCATTTTGTCCACCAGAAAAAATGGAAGCCTATAAGGAGGTCTTTGGGGATGCTTTTGAATACCATGAATTGCCCTCCGACCAACAGCCCCCAGGGGTAGGTTGTCACTCCGTTTTCACGGCCCACTTTGTAGATAAGACCGGCCATCCTACCAAGGATGCTCTAGGACGACTCATCGAATTTTATCGGGAGAAATTACAGCCTTTAGAAGGAGTATGAAAAGCTGATATTAGGGGTAAAATCTAGTAATTGCAGTTCGGTCCCTACCACAGTATTGAATGCGGGAACGTTTTCTGCTCGCGTTTCTGCGATGGAAAAGATGTACTGGCGCTGTTTGACATTCTGACGATCAAGCAAGTTGAAAATGGAAGCTCCAATACTCGCGTTTCTGCCTCCTAATATAAAATTGTAGGTAGCGGATATGTCTACCCGGTGATAATCTTCTAGATAACTAATCCGCTCATCTGGAGTGATGGTCGTTCGATCACGGGAGAGATCTCCCAAAAGGCTTATATCGGTGTAAGGTGTCCCGCTGCTAAAAATGTAGTTGAGCGAAAAGTCCCAATCCTTGTATCGATACTGATTTACCCACTTGAGCTGATGCCGGCGATCATCCTGTGATGGGAATGGGTCGCCCATGGCAATTGCAGGGAAACTGAGAGTAGTTTTACTTAGGGTATAAGCAACCCAACCCTGATAGGAAGAGACTGTCTTTTTCAATAAAAAGTCAATCCCTCTCGTTAAGCGATCCCCTTTAAAGAATCGAAACTCTGTGCGTTGAGTAGGCCTTTCTAATCTCTCCCTACCATTGGTAACCAATGCATGCTCAATGATACCGTCCGTATACTTCCGATACAATTCCACATCAAATTCCCAGCCATTGCTTTTGACATTGGC
>CAJXPD010000508.1 GCA_913057785.1 uncultured Lewinella sp.
TGAGACTTACTTGCAAGGCATCGTAGATCGAAATCCACTGCAAAGAACGGGTTTAGTAGAAGATATAGCCAAAGCCGTTGCCTTTTTGGCCTCCGAGCAATCGAGTTATATTACGGGAGAAGCCATGAATGTAAGTGGTGGTGAAGAATATCACTAAGCTCGCCTATTTCCTAATCACTCCTACTGCGGAGCTACCTAAGCTACGAAAGTCTAGCACAAAACCCTTCCTCTCTTTTCTCGTTAAGAAAAGAAGGTTCTAGGCCGTTTTATTAAACCTAAAAAGACATTGCCGTTGAAACTAGGAATAGACATTGGAGGAACTTTCACAGACCTGGTCTTACTAGATGAACAGAGTGGTAAGTTGCAATTTGGCAAAACACTCACCACCTATCCTGATCCGACGGATGGAATCATCAATGGTATCCAAGAACTCATCCAAAACTTCGAGCTGTCCTTGGAAGATTTGGACAGTATCGTCCATGGTACCACCCTGGTCACCAATGCAGTAATTGAGCGGAAAGGGGCGAAAACGGCTTTAATCACCACAGCTGGATTTGAGGACGTCTTGGAAATAGGCCGAGAGCTTCGCTACGATATTTACGACATTAGTTTACGGGTACCCACCCCACTCGTTCCAAGGAACCTGCGGGTTGGCGTACCAGAGCGATTGGATAAAACGGGACAAGTGCTGCAAGCCTTGGATACAAAAGCCATGAAAGAGATTGTGGGTCGATTGGCTGAACAAGAGGTCGACTCCATTGCGGTGAGCTTCCTTCACTCCTTTACCAACCCTACTCACGAAAAAACTGTCGGAGATTACATTGCTGAACACTATCCAGATATATACTGCAGCCTTTCCTCTGAGATCATGCCAGAAATCAGAGAATATGAACGGACAAGTGCTACGGCCATGAATGCCTATGTGCAACCGATCACGGATGACTACCTGAAGCGACTGGAAAAGAACATTCGTAACATGGGATTTGATGGAATCATCAACATCATGATTTCTAGTGGTAAATTAACTACGATTGAGGGAGCGAGAAAAACCCCTATCCAACTATTGGAGAGCGGACCCGCCGGAGGTACCATGGCTAGTATTTTTTTCGGGAAACTCATGGATATGCCAGACTTGCTGGCTTTTGACATGGGTGGAACTACGGCGAAAGCATCTCTAGTCAGTCAATATGAGCCAGAAATCACCAATCAATTCGAGGCAGCAAGGGTAATGCGCTTCAAAAAAGGAAGTGGTCTGCCCGTGCGTATCCCCGTAATCGATATGATCGAGATTGGAGCGGGTGGTGGTAGCATTGCCCGTGTAAACCATTTGGGCTTGTTGACTGTAGGGCCGGACAGCGCCTCATCACAACCCGGCCCCGCCTGCTATGGTCGGGGTGGGGAACTGCCTACAGTCACTGATGCGGATCTAATTCTTGGTTACCTAAATGAAGACTATTTTCTAGGTGGGAATATGGTATTGCGAAGAAATTTAGCGGAAAAGGCCATGGAGGAGCATATTGCTCGCCCCTTAGGTATTAGCGTGGAAGAGGCGGCGATGGGTATCCATCGCATTGTAAATGAAAATATGGCCAATGCGGCCCGTGTACATATACTGGAAAAAGGATTAGACCCAAGGAGGTATAGCATGATCGCTTTTGGCGGAGCTGGCCCCGTACATGCCTTTGGAGTGGCGCGACTGCTAGGTTCACCGCAAATGGTGATTCCTCTTGGTGCAGGCGTAACCTCAGCCCTTGGTTTCTTGGTTTCTCCGATTGCTAGTGAGCGTATCAGCAGCTACGTCTGTCGATTAGAGGACATGGATTGGAATCGGGTCAATGAGATGCTAGAACGAATGGAACAAGAAGGCTTAGCATTTTTAGAGCGAGCAGATATTGATCTTTCTACTGCTAAGATTGAGCGAATTGCAGATATGCGCTATGCAGGACAAGGGCATGAAATAACGATACGGATGCCAATGGGGAAATTGAGCCCTGACAGTATTCCAAGTATTCAAGAACGCTTCTTACAGGAGTATGAATTGAGGTATAACCGTTCACTGCGTGATATTGGTATGGAGACCGTGACCTGGCGAGTGATTGTTAGTGGCCCTACTCCGGACTTGAACCCACAGCTGGCTGGAAAAACAGGACAAAGAGCAGCTTACAAAGGCACTCGGAAAGTGCTTTTCGAATCACTGGGCACCAAAGCCATTGATTGCCCTGTATATGACCGTTATCTACTGAAAGCTGGGGACTCCTTTGCCGGACCCGCCATTATTGAAGAAACGGAAAGTACTAGCATCATTGGCCCAAATAGTCAGGTACGCCTTGATCAGTATAAGAATATTGTAATTGAAATGCATTAAGGAGGTCTAAACGCTTGTTGATGAATTTTCCAAAACTTACACCCAGTCCAGGTAAGAAGCTACTCATCGTAGGAGGGTGTGGGGGCATCGGGCGAGCGGTCATGCGAGGAGCCTTAGACTATGGGCTTGAAGTAGCCATTTTTGACCTACCGAGGGCCATTGAAAAGTTTCCTCCGCCAACTTCCGTACCCTGTTGGACCGTTGACGCCCAACAAACTGAAGCCTTGGCGAAAGCCATGCAGGAGTTGGTAGGAGAATGGAAGCACATTGATTTCCTGGTCAATCTAGCTGGATATATAACAAACTTTGGTCCCATTCGGGATTTTGAGTCTGAGGAGTGGAAAAGCATGCAGGATGGAAACCTCTATCCAACGCTATTCGCTTGCCAGCAAGCCATACCGCACATACGGCCCGGGGGAGCGATCGTAAACATGAGTTCTGGCCTGGGCTTCGGCGGAAGACCTGGATACGGCCCATATTCATTGGCGAAAGCAGGTTTAGTTTCCTTGACAAAGACCTTAGCTAGCGAGTTGGCACCGGATATCCGGGTCAACGTGGTAGCACCCGGAGCGGTACAAACTGCCTTTTTATCCGGTGGACTAGGCCATGACGGAGACGAGGGCTTACCCCCTAAAAGAGTAGATTTAGAAGCCTATAAACGCATCGTACCTTTGGGTACCGTGGCTAGGCCGGAAGAAATTGCGGCGCCTATCCTGTTTCTGTTAGGAGAAGGGGCCAGCCACATTACTGGACAGACTTTACACATTAATGGTGGGGCCATGATGGTCTAGCCTAAAATTGTACATTATGCAAGTAGTGGAGAAAAAATACGACTCGATCACCCTGAGCATCCTATGGTCCAGGTTGATTTCCATCGTGGACGAAGCAGGAACGACCTTGCAGCGAACCTCGTTTTCTACCGTAACCCGGGAAAGCAATGATTTTGCAGTGGTGCTGATGGATTCCAGCGGCAGATCCCTAGCCCAATCCAGCATAAGTGTGCCTTCTTTCTTGGGCGTACTCCCCATGCTCACTCAAGCCTTACTCAAGGATTATTTCCCGCCGGAAGATTGGCAGGAAGGAGATGTAGTAATGACGAATGATCCATGGTTGTGTGCTGGACATAAGCCCGATATTGGTCTGGTTTCTCCGATATTTTTTCAAGAAGAACTAATTGGCTTTATTGGTACCATCGCCCACTCACCGGATATGGGTGGAGCACTTTGGGGAGCCGGTGCCCGTGACCTCTACGAGGAGGGACTCATGGTTCCACCCACCAAGCTAAGAATAGCTGGAAAGCCCAATCAGATGCTTTTCAACCTCATAGAAGCCAATGTCCGTGCCCCTCATCAAACACTGGGTGATATCCGAGCACAAATAGCTGCCAATGATCAGGGCATAAAATCTTTGACCCAACTACTGATCGAAAATGAGATGGATGAGATCGACCGATTGGGAGAACAGATTATAGACGCCTCCGAAAAGGCTATGCGAGAAGCCATCGCCGCTGCCCCGGATGGGATTTACCCCTACGAATATGAGGCGGATGGAGATGGTAAATTAGAACCCATCAAATTCGTAGCT
>CAJXPD010000509.1 GCA_913057785.1 uncultured Lewinella sp.
TGGAGGTCTATACTCTTACGATAACGCTATGCGAACCAAAGCCTTGCAAGATGAAATCGGCCAAATCGGCTATAGTTGGCATAGTCCTCCAGATATAGAAGTACTATTATCCAGACAACCAGAGCTCTTCCTGATGACTTTGGCCTCTATGAGTCATACCGAGAGTCTTGAGAAATGTAGGCAATTAGATGTTCCAACAGCAGCTGTCTTTGACTGGGCCGAGCAAGACTATCTCGCGAGGGCTGAGTGGATCAAATTCTATTCGCTTTTCTTCAATGCTGAGGCGAAAGCCAATGAAGTTTTCCAGATGATAGAAAACCGGGTCGAAGAATTGAAGCAATTAGCCGCTTCTACAGCCGGAGGGAGCGCCTTATGGGGATACCACAGTAGCAAGGGTCGCTGGGTGATGCAGTTGGAGAGTTTCCCAGCTCAATATCTAAGAGATGCAAATCTAGAAAACGTATTGTTAGCCAACACAGTAGCCGATGCCAACGGTATCCAAAGCCTGAGTACTGAGCAGCTATTAGTTCGGGGACAGGAAGCAGCTCACTGGATCATTGGCGACATTCACGCCTCCCCACTACCAAAAGAGGAGATCATGTCCAGCTTCGAAGCATGGAATAAAAATCAATTGTATCATAATATGGAACGCGTTGATCCTAAACACAATACTTCTGACTGGTATGCTACCGCCATCGTCCGCCCCGATAGTGTTCTAGCTGACCTGATCAGTCTTGTTTATCCAGATGTATTACCAGATCACCAGCCACAATTTATGGGTGCTTTCGATAAAGCAAGCGGAGGTACATCCCCCGTGCAATAATATTTGCTATGGATTCCACAATTACTACCTACACACCAAAGGCGACAACTAAGGTCAAACCTAAAAGTCAGGTTAGACTATATGTTTTCCCCATCCTCGCCCTCATGTTCGTCCTCTTTTTTCTACTAGAACTGGGCATTGGCTCCGTCCACATTCCCATTTCGGGGGTAGTGGCCTCATTGTTGGGCTTGGGACAGGCCGAAGAAACTTGGATCAAGATCATAAACGAATTGCGTCTCCCACGCACTATTGCCGCCGCAGTAGGAGGGGCAGCCCTCGGCACGGCAGGCTTGCAATTGCAGACGCTCTTCCGCAATCCTCTCGCAGGACCATGGGCCTTGGGCCTAACTGCAGGAGCGCAACTCGGGGTAGCACTAGTGGTAACTGCGGCAGCAGTGGTTGGTTCCAGTTTTCTGGAGAACCTAGCCTTTTTCAGCAATCTGAGTATCGTGGCGGGAGCTATGCTCGGCTGTGTTTTGGTCCTATTGCTGATAGTAGCTGTTGCTCGTCGTGTAAGCACGATTACCCTACTAATTTTTGGCTTGATGTTAGGCTATCTGGCTCAGGGCTTAATCAGTGTAATTCTCCATTTCACCAACCAGTCACAAGCTAAAATATTCGCTGGCTGGAATGATGGCAGCTTCTCCGGTGTATATTGGGAGCATTTTCCGATTTTGATCCCACTAGCAGCCATAGGATTAATCAGTGGCTTACTGATGGCCAAACCACTTAATGCCTTGCTTTTGGGAGAGCGCTATGCACATAGTCTAGGCATTTCAGTAAGACGAACTCGGATCGTGACGTTGACCAGTGCCGTATTACTCGCCGCCCCTGTAACGGCCTACTGTGGTCCGATTCTCTTTCTGGGTTTGATTGTCCCACATCTAGCTCGAGGCCTTTTCAACACATCTGATCATCGGGTCTTAATTCCCGGAGTGATGGTACTCGGAGGAGTAATTGCGCTAGCAGCGGACCTATTCGTTCATCTACCATGGGAACGTCATTTTCTTCACCTTAATGCCGTGAATGCATTGATTGGGGCGCCAGTAGTGATGTGGGTTATCCTACGCAATCGCAGAATGCGCGGTTTTGAACTATAGATGAATATGCAAAAGATACTACAACTAGAGGACTTAAGCATCGGGTATACCCAACGGAAGCAGCATAAAATAGTAGCGAAGGACATTACAGTCGACTTGTATGGTGGAGAACTAGTTTGTCTGCTTGGTCCAAATGGTGCGGGTAAATCCACCCTAATGCGGACTATATCCGGGGCGCAAAAGCCCTTGGGGGGTCAAGTTTTATTGGAAGGGAAGGTCATTCATGACTTACCCGCTCGGCACTTAGCCAAGAAACTCAGTCTGGTACTTACGGAGAGAGTGCAAGGCGGGCTGCTCACTGCCTATGAAATTGTAGCCTTGGGGAGGTATCCCCATACGACTTGGACCGGCAAGCTCACGGATAAAGATCACGACATCATCCAGTGGTCTATAGAAATGGCTGGAGCAAATGAACTAGCGGGCCGTATGCTGGCAGAACTGAGTGATGGAGAGCGGCAAAAGATTATGGTGGCCCGGGCTTTGGCCCAAGAACCCGAAGTCATGATTTTGGATGAAGTAACGGCCTTTTTGGATCTACCGCGACGAGTAGAAATCATGCAATTACTCCGTAAATTAGCTCATCAGACTGGCAAGGCTATTCTACTCTCCACTCATGATATGGATCTAGCCCTCAGAAGCGCGGATCGACTTTGGCTATTGCCAAAAGGTGGAGATCTACAAGTTGGTGCGCCGGAAGACTTGGTATTGAACGGAGCCTTTGAGCATGCATTTGCCAGTGAAGGCGTAGCCTTTAATCGCCAAAGCGGTGCCTTCCAAATGCATCAAGACTATCAACGCATGGTACAACTCGCCGGGCATGGAGAAGGCATGCTCTGGACGAGACGTGCGCTAGAGCGGGATGGAATCACGGTGAGTGAGTCCGCAAGGACGGTCATAGAAGTACAAAGCGATCCGGATCGCTGGGTATTACGAAGCGGGAATCACTCACAACAGTTTGAAACCATCTACGATTTGATGAGTGGCATCCGTCGGGAAGAAGTCACCTTATAGTATTATTAACCTGCGTCCAATAATTAGTACAAGCAACAACCCATCACCTTTATGAAAGCCGTTACGTCCATCTTGCTGTTGAGTCTTTCCTTTAGTATTTGTGCTTGGAGCCAAAACGGGAAGCTGTTAGAAAAGAAAGCGCTAGAATTTCCAGATTCTGTTGCCGCCCAACTGGTTGAAGCTTTACCTGAATTCGAGGCAATTAAGTTTTCCAAGTTGACTTATCTGTCAGACGGTTTAAAAGTGACCGCTTATCTAGCAGAGCCCAAAGCGGAAGGTCAATATCCCTGCATTATCGCCAATCGAGGAGGGAATCGCGATTTTGGGCAATGGAATCCCATCAGCGTTGGCTTTTTCTTGGGCAAGATGGCTAGTTGGGGATACGTAGTAGTCGCCAGTCAGTACCGGGGGAATGACGGTGGAGAAGGAGTGGAACAGTTTGGAGGTGATGATGTTAATGATGTACTAAACCTCTTGCCGCTGCTTGAACAGATTCCAGCCGCAGATACCTCTCGGATCGGTCTAGAAGGAGGAAGTAGAGGCGGTATGATGGCTTATCAAAGCCTAAGGAAAAGCTGTCGTTTCAAGGCTGCCGCCATATTAGCTGGGGTTACCAATTCCTTTACTACGATCAAGGATCGCCCGGAAATGGAAAAGTACGTTTATGCTGAGTTAGTACCTGATTACCCCAACAGTAAAGAAAAAGAACTACAAAAACGTTCAGCTGTTTTCTGGGCTAATGAAATCTGCAAAACCACTCCCTTACTCATCATGCACGGAAGTGCAGATTGGCGCGTCTCCGCTCTACAATCTCTGGAATTGGTCCAGAAATTATATGCCTACCGCCATCCCGTACGCTTTATTCTGTTTGAAGGAGCAGACCATGGTATTCGGGAATTTCGGAAGGATATGTTCCATGAGTTAAGGAGGCATTTTGACTACTACGTCCGTGACGGGAAGCCATTGCCGAACA
>CAJXPD010000510.1 GCA_913057785.1 uncultured Lewinella sp.
AGGCTCAAAAAGAGCCTCGCCAGTAAATCCAATGCTTGGACTCGTCGGCAGTCAATAAGTTTAAATCAGTTCATATCCCAGATTGCAGCTATGGCAGTGATCTGGGATTATTCTTTTCGGGAAGTACCGTTGTGGGACTAATTCTATTCTAGCTCTACACCATTTTATTCCTGAAATCCCGTGGCGACATGCCAAATTCCTCCGAAAAAGTTCGGGAAAAATAAGCCGGATCCTTGAAGCCTACATCATAGGCTACTTCATAGATAGAGCGACCTGAATCTTGCAGTAGTTCCTTGGCCTTATTCAAGCGGATGGATCGAATGATTTGGGTAGTGGTACTATTCGTTAAGGCCTTTACTTTTTTGTACAGTTGAGACCGACTCATCCCCATTCCTTTACAAACTTCTGCAATGGACATTTCAGGGTCTTCTAAACGATCTTCAATAACTGCTTTCAACTTTGAAATAAAGCTATCTTCCAGCTGTAAGGCATGGTCTTCTTCAGCAGCAGGAGTGAATTCCAGATTTTGGTAGCGTTGTTTTAGCGTTTGCCGGATCGCTAGCAGGTTCTGTAATCGAAGGTTCAACTCTTGTTCATTGAAGGGCTTAGACAAGTAATCATCAGCTCCTCGTCGTAGTCCCTGCATTTTAGAGTCTTGGTCCACTTTTGCGGTGAGTAGGACAATGGGGATATGACTGGTTCGTTCATCTTGTTTCAAAGTATCACAGACTTCAAATCCATCTTTGATGGGCATCATCACATCGGAAATAATTACATCTGGAATTTCGCTAAATGCCTTTTGAATCCCTTCCTCTCCATTCCTCGCCACAGAAATTAGATAGGAATTTCCGATAATAGCCTTAAGGTAATCTATTACATCTGGGTTGTCCTCAATAATGAGCAGATGATCTTGGTCTGTACTGTGGACAGCATCAAGATTAACACCTTCTACTTGTGCAGTAGCTTGGTCTGCAGTAACATTTGCTAAACTTATTCGTGCCGTCGAGCTAGGCATTGCTACCTTCGGGCGGGTGGGCGAAACATTACTTTCAATGGGGAGTCTCACTAAGAAAGTGCTGCCCTGACCCTCCCCACTTTGTACTTCAATTTCGCCCTTCATTAAATGGATTAGTTCTTTGCTTAAAGCTAAGCCAATGCCTGTACCTTCCCCTTCGCGTGTGGCGGAGTCATCCACTTGATAGAATCTATCAAAAATATGGGCTTGTTTTTCCTTGGGTATACCGATACCGGTATCCTTGACCATGATTAGGAGCCGATTGACCCCACCCTCGCCTTCTTTTTCCTCGTTCACAGATAGGTATACTTCTCCTCCTTCCGGGGTGAACTTGATGGCATTAGAAAGAAGATTGGACATAATCTGCAGTACTTTCTCCGGATCATAACCCATTTCTACTTCCTTGCTATAATCCAGGAAGTGTAGGCGGATCCGTTTGCTTTCGGCAAAAGATTGGAAGGATTCCACAATGTATCGCAAGTAGGAGATGATATCACCGTGGGTGTACTCTAAGGTTAGGTTCCCAGATTCCAACTTTCGTAAATCCAAGATTTGGTTCACTAGGCGGAGCAGATTAGCATTGTTCCGCTCGATCATGGTCAATCCTTTATCCAACCATTGCTGAGGTTGCTTTCTAATCTGGTCTACCATGCCGCCAATAATAGTGAGAGGCGTTCTTAATTCGTGGGAGATATTGGTGAAAAAGCGGGACTTCACTTGGCTCAGGCCTTCCAATTCCTCTTTCTGTTGTAAGATTTCTTTGTTTAGTTTTTGGAGCTCTTCATTGGCGAGTCGCCGCATACGGTAATATCGTAAAATGATGGTGATAAAGATACCCGCTATCAGTAGTGCCAGTGCACTAATCCATTGAAAACTTCGCTGTCTTCTTAATTGAGTATCCTTTGCTAGAATGGCTTTTTCTTGGGCAAAGGCTAGTTCTTGTTTTTCTTGTTCAAACTCATTTCTGAGCTCCATACGAGCCAGGGCTTTGGTATTGGCATCTCCAAATAGGCTATCTTGTAAGAGTCTGAACCGCTCCAGCTGATATAGGGCTTTGGCCGATTGATTTTGAGCCTTATAGCCTTCATACAGGGCCTCTGCTATAGATGCCTCCTCTTGGGTGAAGGTATTTTTAGGTAGAATGGCTCGAGCTTCCTCCCATTTTCTAATCGCTTCTCCCATTTGACCTCTACGTTGATCTATCCTTCCAAGATCCAATAAGCATAAGCTTTGGACTTTCGCATCGGCATATTTTCTAGAAAAATCCAAGCCCTGATTTAGATAGTAATAGGCGGAATCTAGTTGGTTTTTAGCTAGAAAAATACTCCCCAGGTATTGGTAAGGGATATTGATTTGTCGCTCCGGGCCATTGGTCTTACGGTATTCCAGAGCGTATCGAACATTGACTAGTGCTTCATCATATTGTCCTGTCAGCTTCTGATTGTTACCAATCTTTAGTTGGGTACTAGCTTGTAAGGCTTGATCCTCCAAAACGATAGCCGTATCCAATACCTGTTCTAGGAAGGCGGTGCTTTGCTGATAGTCCTGTAATAGATGGTAGATCTGAGCTAGGTTGCTAAGGGAGTTGGCGACCAGTCTTTTATTTCCAATCGCTTTTCTAATTCGCAAAGCCTCTTGATTGGCTTCAATGGCTTTGGTGAAATTGCCTTGATCACGGTGGACATAGCCAATTAGTGCCAAAAGTAAGGCCTCTCTTTCTTGGTTTTCAAGAGCTCTCGCTATTTCGAGGGCCTTCTGGTAATTGGGCAATGCCTCCGTATTGTTTCCACGTCTTCGTTCGCAAGTGGCAAGATTCACAAGGCTTATTAAACGATACGCCTGATTGCCCAATGAATCCAATACTACCTCAGCTTCTTTGAAATAGGGGATGGCTTTATCATACTGGCCCCGCTCCATATAGATGGTCCCAATATTAATGGATGAACCCGTAGCTTCTGCCAGATCACCTCGTTCTTCTTGTTTTTCTTTCGCTTCTGCGAAATGCTCCAATGCCTCATCTCGCCTATCCATCGTGCGAAATAGGCTACCCATACTATTGAGGGTAAAGGCTTGTCCTTTCAAATCCTCTTCCTCCCTGGCGATGGCCAAACCACTTTGAAATAAGACCAAAGCAGAATCTAGCATCCGCATCCTATGGTACCCCAATCCCACTTTTCTGTAGGCCATTACGCGGGTTTTAGGCTCCGCTACTTCTGAAATCAAGCCTTTGGCAAACCAGCCTAGCATTTTGGCGGAATCCGGTTCACTACCAAATAAATTGGACGCCAGATCTACGGAGAAGTCAATCTTATCCGTCACTGCCGTAGCTGTATCCAAAGCATGCCGTAAACTATCGACTACAGGGTTTTGGCCAAGTGCGATTACAGTCATCAGGATGAACAGAGTTGAAATAGCATATCTCATAATCAAATGATTACGTATGAATCAGGTATAGATCAGTGGTGTCTAGATGTTGTAGAGTTAGGTTAAAAATCCAGATCCATGGTCAAAGGGGGCAACAGCCAGGACAGGTGGAAGGTAAGGCCATAATTGAAATAGGTTTGAAAGGAATTAGGAGTAACGAACCCACAAGGTATTAAAATCCAAGGGTTTGGACAAGGGGTGGGACTTGATGATTGTCCGGATATGGGCAAATGAGTGGATTTAATTCGAAAAACAGGGGTTCTCCAGGCGTAGGCTTCGGAAATTTATCTTGGGAGCGACTACTCTGCCCGAGCGCAGACTTCGGAAGTTAGCTACAGTACGTCTCGGAAAAACTTCCGAAGTCTACGCAGCAAAAAAAGAGGAGCCCAAGACCGGACTCCTCCTCACATATAAACCTATTTCAACT
>CAJXPD010000511.1 GCA_913057785.1 uncultured Lewinella sp.
ATGCCAATCGCTATGGTATTCCCTACATCACCTATGATGATGATGGGAACATTAAGACGCTATCTAGGAGAGGGGTAACCGGTATGTGTGGCAATGGTCTGCCCGAATATGGTACTATTGACCTGTTGGCCTATGAATACGATGAAACCACACCCAATCAAAAGAATCGACTTTTGAAAGTTATAGATGGCAGTAGCAGTCCTAAAGGTTTTGATCCTGGGATTACACCGGCAGGTGAATACACTTATGATAGTAACGGAAATCTAACTTTTGATCCACACAAGGGTTTGACTATCACCTACAATCACCTTAACTTACCAGCTACCATCCTCAAAGGAGGAGATAAGATTGAAATTTATTATGATGCAACGGGTCGTAAGCTCAAGCAAGAAGTAGTCAGCACAGAAGGTGGCCATGTCCTAGAATACATGAACGGCATTGATTACCGCAATCAGGAGTTGAACGGTATCTATCATGCTGAGGGACGAGTCACTACTGGAGAAGGGGGCTGGCAGTATGAATATTTCCTGAAAGATCACTTGGGCAATGTTCGTTTATCAGTCAGTGATTTGAATGGCAATGGTTGTATCGATCCGACCGCGGAGCCCGCTGAAATTTTACAGGAGAATCATTATTATCCTTTCGGCCTAAATATGGACGGACCTTGGGCCGCACAATACCAAGAGGATGAAAACGGAGAAACCTTACTTGACGAAGAAGGTAATCCTGTTGTCGATCAGGATAAGCTCAACCGATACCAATACAATGGCAAGGAACTCACCGAAGATCTCGGGTTGAACTGGAATGATTATGGGGCCAGGTGGTATAATTCTGCTATTGGGAGGTGGAATGCGGTCGACCCTAGCGCAGAAAAATACTACAGCATGTCTCAATTTTCTTATGCTGCCAATAATCCTCTTCTTTACATTGATCCTACCGGTGCAGAAATTGAGTATGCAGGAAATCAAACAACTTACACCGGTATAGATGCCACATTAGCCTTTATTGAGCTGAAACGACAATTTGGAGGAGAATCTTCTAATTCAGATACTGAATCTACTTCATCATCTAGAAGTGAGAATGATAATCAATGGTTTGACCTAGGAGAGAATGGTTCTGTTGTGATAACATCCGCTCCAAAAATTTCATGGCCAGGAAGAAAATATAGGTATAAAAATTCGACTCATTTGTCTATTGAAGTCAGATATTATCCAGAAGAGAATAGTGACCCATTTAACTTTGTACAGTCAGTACACACAAATTTCAATAATGATGATATGAAAGCAGCTTTGAAAGGCGCAGGAGTAGTTTTAGGGGATTATTGGAGTGCTGATGGCTATAATGATGAAGGAACATACTATACTTCAGGTGAGATGAAATACCGAAGGAGGGAAGATGAAAATGGTATATACTATAAATTTGACGATTACCCTGGACGTGTTTTTGTCAAAGGAAAAACTGTTTTTTGGAATGCAGAGCTATCAGTTGTAGAAAATGCTGAGGGTATCAATACTGCATTGATTACCTTCTCATTTGGGGTTAAACTAAAGGGAGGAAGACCAAGATTAATAGGCATCGAAAGAGTGAATCAGCCATCTAGGCAACATCAAAAACACATAAGAGATGCAATCATCAAATAGTATTTTTTTCTTAACAATACGGCTATCATACTTACCTCTAGTCGTGTTCTGTTTTATTTGGAGCTGTCATAGAAGTTCGTATCAAGGGGAAGAATTTCCTAGGAGTGTTGAGACAGACTTGTTAGTTGGAATTTTAGTGGAACATACAGGAATCACTGATAAATATATTGAGCCATTAATTTTCTCATCGGATTCCATTAATTACATGGAAAAAATTGTTAAAGAAGTTCTATACATAAGCTCTCCAGGAATTCCCTCTTACAGTTATGTAAACTGTACGGATGATTTTTTAGAAAAAATCAAGAGGTTAACATTGGATAATAATAATGCAGAGAGAAAAGGAAATGAGTTGAAGTTTGGTTCGATTCGAGTTTCCATAGTTTATGATAAGCATGTAGATAAAATTAATATCTTCGACCATAATCAGTCTAAAAAAATGATTAAAGCTCTGGTACAAGAGATTGTTGCTACGGGTTCTTTCACACCTAAAGAGATTGCTCAATGTGAAATGATGTACTGTCACTTGAATAAAGCTGGGTGGCCTTGTATGGGGCTGTAACTACAATAAGTGGGGCATTTCTTGATTGAATGGAATGGCTTGAGGAATCTCAGTTATTGATATCATACAATTTTCGTGCGCCGCCGCGAGTCTTACAAAGGGGGTAGCGAAAGTTTACCTGAGCTACTACCACATTGTGACAAGCAGGAAGCAGACAACAAAGCTGCTGGAATGTGGTGTGACAAAGCTCTGCGGCGACTTACCGTAGCGACCGAACTACAAAATGGTGAAGCTGCAACTGAAAGCTACGAGAGCTAGCTTGCTATGAGTGCCTTCGCATCCCGATTTTTATTGGGAGAGGACAGGCACGAATAGCTAAATTTGTCCCGATCTATCGATACGAGATAGACTGTACGTCCCCTAGGGCAAGGGCTGAAAGTGGCTACTGAACGCCATATAACTGCGTTGGGTGTTGTGAGAGGCTTGATAGAGGATACAAGACAAAAAAAGAGGGTTGCGGTGACGGCTGAAGTCCTCTTTTTTTGTATCAAAAGGAGATAGCCTTTTGACTGTGTATAGTGGGGCGATAGAGGCCTTTTTTTAGCAATTGCTTGTTTGGTTTTAAGGGTTTGGATATAGCTATTGTCTTTAGGCTGATTCTTCGATTCAAGAGAGTAGGGGAGGAGTGTGACAAGGGTTGACTACTACTACTTATTATTGAGGATTTCTGCCTTGATTTTTATTGTGTTGCCCTTGCTCAAAAAACCAAATCGCCAACTTAGCCATAGCAGGAATCTTTCGGCTAACTGTTGCTTTTAAGGCGTCTTTAGTACAGATGCTGATGCAGAAGTGTTGCCAAACAATTCTTACAGGAGATCTCTTACATTTATTTTCAGGTCAAATTTTGGTAGCCTCACTACCTCATCTTGCTTATAGATTTGTCGCAGCTTGTAAGTGTCACCAGCCGGTCTAGTATATACCTCAAGCTGTTGTTGATTGATATTGATCAACCAGAATTCTTCGATCCCATGCTCTGCATACAATGGTAACTTTACTTCTAGATCATAGGCTAGAGAAGAATCGGCTACTTCGACAACAGCAATTATATTAGATGGGCTTGGATGAGCACTCCGATAATAGTCTTCTCGGTATTGGACAATGGCCAAATCCGGTTCTGGTTCTGAGTATTTTGATAAATGAATGGGGTTTTGCACCCTAACAATGGCCTTTTGGAATAACTTGACAGTTAGTAAATCCTTAAGCTTCTCGACAATACTGGCATGATCACTTCCTACAGGACTCATTTCTAAGATTTCTCCATTGATTAATTCTAGACTTTGGCCTTGTAAAATGCCAACTTCTGCCATCTGATGATACTCCTCTACAGTTAACAAGCGTCGTGCTACATGTGAAGCCATGAAAATCTAATTTAGTCTATAAAGATACCCATTTTTAAGCTATGATGCTTTCAATATGTGCAGATTCTTTGATCATTGGCCATATGCTGAGCTAAATACTAATAATTAGTTGTGTCCGATCAGTAGGGGTAATGAAAAGCTTAGGTATGACATTATTAAGATTGAGTGACTCCCTCCGCCAAACCTATCATAGTAGAGCACTCTTGTTGGTTTAGTCGAATCTAAGGATGCTTCCCCACAGTATGTAATACTGATCTAAGATTTGTACCCAAATAGTGTGACAAAAGTAGTCGTGAAATTTTAGGT
>CAJXPD010000512.1 GCA_913057785.1 uncultured Lewinella sp.
GTTTAATGTTTAATGTTTAATGTTTAATGGAAAGTATCATTATCTGCTGGATCTATACAAATCCCCATTATCAATTAAACATTAAACATTATTAACTATAAATTATTCATTCAACATTCTTCTGTATTAATCTCCCGTATACTTCACTTCTCCTCCCACAATCGTCATCTTCACTTCAGTCTCCAAAATTTGCTCATCTGTGCAGGCCGTTAGATCTTGGGACAGTACGACGATATCTGCCAATTTGCCTTCCTCTAAAGAACCTTTGTCCGCTTCTTCAAAGGCAGCATAGGCATTCCACAAGGTGTAGGAGTACAAAGCCTCATCACGCGTCATGCGTTGTTCCGGGAAAAATTCCAAGCCGGTGTCGACGCGCTTTCTCGTAACGGAAGCATATAGACATTCAAATGGATTCACATCTTCAACCGGTGCATCGGTCCCATTGGCCACTTTAGCGCCAGAATCCAGGAGGGAGCGCCAGGGGTAGGCCCCTTCTTTAGCCCGTTGTTCTCCCAGACGCTTCACCACAAAAGGGGCATCTGATGTACAATGGATGCCTTGCATAGAAGCAATTACATCCAGTCCACTAAAGCGGGCAATATCTCTTGGATGGAGATGTTGGGCATGTTCTATCCGCCACCTGAGGTCCGTCTTGTCTGGATTTTCTCCGAAGTTCTTTTCCATGATATCCAACACCACCCGATTAGCTCGGTCGCCAATAGCATGCACACAGAGTTGCATATTGTGATCAATGGCGAGTTTGGCGATCTTCTCAACCTCGGAAATCGGGGTCGTGTTCTGGCCATGGAATTCAGTCTTATCATTGTATGACTTAAGTAGCCAGGCCCCAAATGCTCCCAAGGCGCCGTCGACCTCTGTCTTGATCGCCTTGCAAGTAAAGAAATGATCACCAGCATTGATGATTGGGAAACCGGCCATATTATCCTTCATGCGATCATGCGAATGGCGTAGCATCACCCATAGTCGCAAGTCCAAGTCACCTTGATCGGCCAATTCCTGGTACCATTCAATATCCTGGTAAGAAGAGCCAGCGTCTTGGAAAGATGTTACTCCATTTTCTAAACACTCTTTTTGGGCAGCTTCAATTCCTTTTATCCAATTGTCCTTCTTCTGATCATCCGTCAGGGTGTTGACGTACTCTTGATAGGCCGCCCTAATAATCGCTTGCGCCCTTTCCTCAAACACACCGATGGCTTCCCCTCTAGAATCTCTGACGATCTCTCCCCCACTAGGATTTGGCGTCTCTTTGGTCACCCCTGCTAGTTCCATAGCCTTGGCGTTAGCAAACAGGCCATGCCCACTGGCATGCCCCAATAGTACTGGATTATCAGGCGATACGGCACTCAGTTTATCATGAAAAGGATAACCTAATACATCGCGATCCAACGCCTCCAACCACTTTTCCTGGTGCCAACCTCTTCCGGTAATCCATTCACCGGGCTGAGCTTTTTTGGCCGCTTCAGCCACCATCTCCACGATCTCATCCCAGCTCTTAGATTTCAAAAAATTCAGGTTGAGCATACTTTGTCCCAAACCTGAAAAATGGCCGTGCCCTTCAATCAATCCGGGCATCGCAAATTGGCCTTCCAAGTCAACTACTTCCGTTGACTCTCCTTTTAGTAATTCGATATCTGCCGTAGAACCTACCTTCATAATCCGTCCATCTCGGACAGCTATGGCTTGGGCTGTAGGTTGATCCGCATTTACCGTGTAAAAATTACCGTTGATGAAGACGGTATCTGCACTTTCTTTAGATTGGCAAGCAGATAATAGGAAAGCCGTGAGCATTCCCAGTAAAATCCGAATACGCATGTAGTTTAAGTTTTGTGTAAAGTGTAAATTGGTAGTAAACTGCTAAGGAAAAAATATTTGGTTCTCCGATACTTTTTCAATGCCTCCAAATCTAACAATAATTGAGAAAAAAATAATGCAGTGAAAAATCTCCTTGATTTTCGCAGGCCTTTATATTTGCAGCACATGCAACAGGTATCTATTGAACTACGAATTTCAGGTAAAGTCCAAGGTGTATACTACCGGGCCTCCACTAAAGCTAAGGCGGAGGAACTAGGGCTATGCGGATGGGTGAAAAATGAGCGCAATGGAGATGTCTCCGTGACCGTAGAGGGTCCCGAGGAGCAGGTAGAGGCATTGATTGCTTGGTGTGCAGAGGGCCCCAGGTGGGCACGGGTGGACCACATTGAACGAAAGCCGGTGCCACTTCAACTTTTCGATAACTTTAGAATTTTACGATGAATATAACGATTAGGAAAGCTACGAAAGCTGATCTCCAAGCGATTCATGATCTGGTTAGAGAACTAGCAATTTATGAAAAAGCGGAACACGAATTTGTAGCCACCTTGGCAGATTATGAAGCCGATTTCGAGGCGGGAATCTACGATTCGCACGTAGCGGCGGTCGATGGTAAAGTAGTTGGGATGGCCCTCTACTACATGACCTATTCAACTTGGAAGGGGCGAATGTTCTACCTCGAGGATTTTGTGGTTTTGGAAGCCTATAGAAGGCTGGGGTTAGGACAAATGCTCTTTGATGCCTTTTTACAGGAGGCAAAAGATCAACAATGCCGGCTAGTAAAATGGCAAGTTTTGGACTGGAATGAACCCGCTTTGCGTTTTTACCGTAAAAACAATGCAGTGATAGAAAAGGAATGGTGGAATGGCAAAATCTTTCTCACCGAAATCCAGTAATAAAAGGTCATTAAGTTATTACAAAATGGTCGTGGCTGTATACCTCAAAAGCCGCAGGAACTCTTGGGCTGAGCTACAGGAACCATCACTAAGCCAGCGACTTATTTGTTAAAACCAAAATATCTTAATACCTTTGATTCCAGTTATTTTTTTACTTTTCCCTACGATTAGAAAGCTTCACTAAGCACTGATAATGTGCTAATTTCATATATGATATAGTTAAAGATATAGTGTTTCATAGTGTGAGGGGTAGCCGCTTCGGTGGTTGCTCCTTTTTCTATTTAAGGACCGAAGTGGCCGGACGATTTAGAACATGGACAGGACCTTTTAGGACTTTTCCTTACTGTAATATTAAAATTCTCTCACTAGCAGTTCATGCGCTAAATCTGTTAATTCTTGCTTCCGCCCAGCAGATACCTTCACTTTTTCTAAATGCTTAAAAGCTTGGTCTTGGTAGCTTTGCATCTGCTCTGTGGCGAGTTCCAGCACCCTATACTTCCTGAATAGCTCCGTCACTCCATTTACCTTTTCCGCTTCGTCAAATTCTTTCTTGCTCATCCAATGGTCCAAAGCTGCTCGATCCTCCGATGTTGCTAATTCCTGTGCTTTCAAAAGCAGATAGGTCTTCTTATTGTTCAAGATATCTCCTCCGACTTTCTTACCAAACTTTGCGGGATCTCCAAAAGTGTCCAAAATGTCATCTTGCATTTGGAAGGCCAAACCAATGTTGCGCCCGAATAGGGCCAAGTGGTGGCAATTGTCAGGACCAGCTTCCGCAAGGATTGCCCCTAAGCTTAAGCTGCCTTCGATCAGCGCAGCTGTCTTATATTCGATCATCTTTAGGTAGGCTGGGATGGTGACATCGTCTCTCGTCTCAAAATCCATATCGTACTGTTGCCCTTCACATACCTTGATAGCCACTTCATTAAAGGTCTGCACCAGGGCAGGAATCAAAGGAGCTGGGGCCTTTAGCAAAAACTCATAGCACTTGATTAGCATGACATCCCCTGAAAGAATACCCGTATTGACATCATACAATTCATGGACAGTCGGCTTACCCCGACGCAAGGGAGCATCGTCCATAATATCATCATGTACCAAG
>CAJXPD010000513.1 GCA_913057785.1 uncultured Lewinella sp.
CATCTAAAGTGACCAAGGTATCTTCCCTATACAATGGAGGCAAAGCGGCAGTAATCGCTTGAAGAACCTGACCATCCTCGGTAGGTAACACCTCATAACTAAAAGAAGCCAAGAAGTAGGAACCATGCTGATTAGTACGCTGTTCCGGCAATACCGTCAGCTTCACTTGGGTAAAGTCGATTCGATCGTAGTGCATATCCGCGAAAGTAGGGCGCAGGTTATCCACACTATAGCCATGGAATAAGAGGCTACAGACCTGCCCCAACTGATTGATAAAGTAAAACTCCACCCAATTGCGATGGTCATACCCCAGCACCTCTCCAGCAAAAAAGCGATAGGCAATGGGGATAAAAGCAAAAGCTTCGCCACGATTGGTCAGCTGCGTTTCCCCTCGAAAATTGAATCGTCCGGCTTTAGCATCAAAGCGATACGCACGGGGAGCCCCTGGCAGATATTGAATCTCCGGGAAAGTCTGAATACTAGCTACCTCGGTAGCTGGAAGAAAACTAGCATGTTGCATGATGAATATGATTAGGTTAACAGATTTCAATTAAGTGTGAGCAGCCTTTTTGGGCATCGGCTTGTAAACAGTTTGTTGTTCCGAGCAAAAAGAAGGGCCTTCATTGATCAAACGGACAGAGCAGGAGCCGCTGTAGGGCACTGGTGGATTAGGCTGTGGGTTATCGTTCAGAATGAACATCTCCACAATGTATAGGGCGATATGGTATCGATTACCCCCATGCCGTTTTCGCCCAATTTTCTGGTAATACCGCTTAAAGCTTTTTTCATCAAGCGTATACCCTTGATAGAAGGCAATAGTCTCCGCAATAGACCGGATGGTCATATTCTTATAATGTGACATGATTGAAGATTTAAAATGTTAGAAGGGGAGGAACAATAATTCTAGGTTTTCCAGCAATTCAGTACCAGAGAGATCCGAACGAATCAAGAGTGTACGATCATCGATTCGGTGTAACTCCTTAGCACCAGTAACCGGCTTATCGGGAAAGGCAAATTGCTCGATTCGTTCCAACGGTTCGTCAATAGCCACAATCCACCAATCCCTAACAATGTGTTGAAGTTGGAACATCGGAGCCAGTGCAAAGGCCGCACAAAGCAATTCTTCTCGTTCTTCCTCACCAGCACTGATTTCAGCAATTTGTTCTTCAATTTCCCATTCCCGCATCACTTGGAGCATATACGGCAAGTATAGGTCAAAGGAGAACCCTTTAGACGATTGAGCGCGATTCATACTTATAGTTGTTTTGAATTATTAACTACAAGATACAGAAAATCAGAGGGTTATGCAAAAAATCAAGCCACTTTATTTTACTTAAATTGCTGAAAATCAAACAATTACACCCATCCAACTCTTGCCTTTGCTCCCACCTTTTTATACCAGCCAAAGGGGAAAATCAAGCCCCTAATAAGAGGCGAGAGGATAGCAGACAGAAGTAAGACACAGTGCATTTTCATGTACATAGCAGTGGGGAAACATGGAATACTAGCCCAAGTGCGAAAACAAGCCCCCACAACAAAAGACCGCTACTAAGACTGCTGGAGCCAGACAGCTGTACCAGGTGGAGATACAAAGTATACTACCTGGTAGAGCTGGTAGGTGGAAGCTAACTTGTAGTGGTCTTTTGGGGTGGGGGAGTGTTGGAAGAAGGCCGTGCTTGAATTTGAATTTTGACAAATTAGAACCGATATTGAAGAATAAACAAAAGCATCACATCGCACATCCAGGCCGATGGTGACAATAAAGTAAGAATATAATAGCTAGGTATTGTAGCCTTCCCCGAAAGTAGGAAAACTTAAAAGATAAACATAGTTGATAAAAAACATAAACTTTTGTAAATTTGGTACATGAAGATCTTACATAGAGGGACTGGAAAGTTAGTAGAAGCAGTTATTGAATTGGTGGAAGAGGAGGACTGGAAGATAATCGAGAAAGACAAGCGATTTGGGTTTAAATGGATCAAAGAGAAGAAGCAAATTGTACATAAGATAAGATTGGCAGTGGAAAAACGAATTTTGGGACTGCTATCGATAGAAGATATCCCCAAGGAGTTGCGAATTCACATCAGATTAATTGAGGTGAATTCAGATGATGTAGGAAAGCAAAAAGACTACGAAAACATAGCTGGTTGTTTAATCGCTTTTACATGTAAGCAATCCTTTAAGAACAATTATGATGGGTTTGTTTCTTTATATTCGAAAACTGAATTAAAAAGACTGTATAGAGAAAAATATGGATTTGAAGAACTCGGAATGAATCTGTATACAGAGTTATCCAATTCAGAGGATCTAATTAAAAAATATCTATAAGATGAGTGAAAAGAATAGTGATTGGTATAAGAAATTAAGTGAGACTTTATCAGATGAAGAAATAGCAGAATCTTATGTTTTACCCAGTGAATTAACAAAAGAGGAGGAGAAACAGGCCGCTGAGGATCTATGGGAATTTCGAAAGAAAAGGCTTGCTGGGATGAGTGAAGAGGCAAAAATATTTTCCGGTCTGTTAAGAATTAAATATCAAATAGAAGATTATGTAAATTCTCAAGGATATGAGGAAGGAAGAGAATTATCAAAATACTTGAAAGAATATTTACAAGTCACTAATAAGAAGCAGAAGGAATTAGCCGCTGATATCGGGATTCATCCAACGCGACTAAGTAGAATATTAAATGGTCGAGAAAGAATAGGGAAATCAATAGCTTATAGACTAGAAAAACATTCGGGAAATTTAATACCAGCGATACTATGGTGGAAATTGGTTCAGAAGGAGATCGAAAATGAAATAAATACAGATGAAGAAGAAAGAGCAAAAGAGGAGATGAACGTGAAAAACGTAGTCTATCAAAAAGCCAGCTAAGGAACAAAGTGGCCAACACCTAACAAAGCGTATGCGATCCTGCTGCCCGTTTGGCAAAACGATTGTGATTGTGAACCAGGCTGAATTTCGGCGAATATATACCGATATCGAAAACAAGAAAAGGGTATCAGATCAAGTAAAAAGATAAGAATTAGAACCACAAGAAAAGATTATTTAGCAGAGATTTCCAGAGAATAAACTGTTTTGCAATTGTATGTAAGTACAAAATGATGTACCTTTGGATGTACAAAATAAAGTATTATGAAGGCCATAACAATATCATCCTTAAGATCTAAGATGAAGTATTATTTTGACTTGGTAAGTAAATCAATGGATGTGATTATTGTACCAAGAAATAACAATGAAGATGATGCAATAGTAATCATGTCGATCAAGGAATATAATTCGCTTAAAGAAACAGAATATTTACTGTCCAGCGCAAGTAATAGAAAGAGACTAGAGGATTCTATAGAACAATTACGATCAGGTAAGACAAGAACTTATACACTAGAAGATTAGAATCAGATGATCATAGAATTCACAGAAAATGCTTGGGAAGACTTTGAATATTGGATAGAAACAGATGAAGATATAGTAAATAAGATCAAAGAGCTGATTAAGTCAATAAGATCAAATCCATTTAAAGGAATCGGGAAACCAGAACCTTTAAAACATGGGTTGAAGGGGTATTGGTCAAGGAGAATAACACAAGAACATAGAATAGTATACAAAGTAAGTGGCAAGAGAGGGGTTGATCAGAAATGCTCAATAATTCAGTGTAGATATCATTATGATGATTGAGAAAATGGCAATGAACACGTCACCCAACACAGTGGAGAGCGTACATACGGCCGGT
>CAJXPD010000514.1 GCA_913057785.1 uncultured Lewinella sp.
CGGATACCTTTAAAACCCGATACTCGTTTTGAAACGATCGGTTTTAGGCTTGTGCGTAGTGCCGAATAGAAAAAGGGCCTAGCTGCTAACAGCTAGGCCCTTTTTCTTGATCATTTAGTCCTATTCATATCGCAGTGCTTCTACAGGGTTTCGGGTAGCGGCTTTTGCGGATTGGAGACCGCTCGTCAGCAAGGCAATAGCTAAGGTCATGCCGATCGCCACAATAAATACTACCACCTGAATATCGATGCTAAAGGCAAAGTCCGCCAACCACTTCTGCATAGCCCACCAAGATATGGGAATGGCCAAAGTTGAAGCAATTAGTAGTAAGAAAACAAATTGGCGACTGACCAGCCAAGTGATATCAGGGATGGAGGCTCCTAGTACTTTTCTGATTCCAATCTCCTTTGTTCTTTCGATTAGAATCAGGGCGATTAGGCCGAATAACCCAAGACAAGCTATGACGATGGCGAGAATTGTCGCGCCAGAAATAGCCTTTTGCCATCGAGCTTCTGTTTCGTACTGGCTTTGAATATCCTCATCTAGGAAGAAAAACTCAAAAGGTTTGGAAGGAGCTGCAGCCTGCCATGTAGTTTTCAAGTGATTGATGGTTTCATCTACCTTTTCTGGACTGATCTTGGCTAGCATGTATTGGTAATAAGGGTCTTTGGGATACTCCCACACCATAGGACGAATTTGACTTTTGAGATCTAAAAAGTTATAATTCTCCAGTACCCCGATTATTTCCCGATTGGCCAATCCTTCAAATTTCGCTGGGAGTTTATAGCCCTCAATGGATTCTACCCCATATTTGTCCATAAAAGCTTGATTGACAAGAAGCGCATTCTCCCTGTCCCCTTGTTGATCCACAGAGAAATTGCGCCCTTCAAGGAGCCTGATGGAGAGGGTGGATAAGTAATCGGGATCTACCTGGTAATTAAAGACAATATTATTGCTTCCATCATCCTCTTGGATAAATATGCCAGCATTTCCACGGTTGAAAGAGTAGGATACAGCCGCCGCTTCTAGTACATTCGGATAAGCCTTGATTTCTTGTTTAAATTGGTCCACAAACCGCTCCGTCTGGGTCCTTTGCTCATAGTTAAGCTGAGTGGGGATCACCACTATTTGCTCCTGATCAAATCCTAAATTCTTTTCCTTGATGTATTGCTGCTGTTGATACATAATGAACGTGCAACTTAGCAGCCCGATAGAAAGCGCAAACTGAAAGATCAGACTTCCTTTGGTCACCCAATTATTGCCACCTGCCTTGAAGCCGGTCTTGAAGGTTTGTACTGTTCTAAGTTTGGAGAATAAGATGGCTGGATAAGCTCCAGCTAGTAAGCCAGTAAGCACCGAAATACCAATTAGCGGCAATAGTACTTGCCCTTGTGTCCATTTAATTTCTAGTGGAAATCCAGTCACTTGAGCTACAAAGGGTAGGGCCAAATCAAGCAGGACGATGCCGATCCCAAGCGATACAATGCTTAGTAGGACCGCTTCACTCAAAAATTGACCAATAAGTTGCCTCCGATCAGCGCCCAATACTCTTCGAACCCCAACTTCCAATAGTCTTTTAGAACCTTGGGCATTGGCTAGATTCATGAAATTAAAGCAGGCAACAATCAGGATCAAGACGGCAATGATACCCATTATTTTAACGTAGGAGAGGTCCGCTGGTTCCTTCAATCCATTGGCAATATGTCCATCATATAGATGATAAAGATGTAGGGCATGCATCTTGAAAGCATAGGAATATTCAGCTTCTTCGGACATCTTACTCTTAACGAAAGTGGGGAGTTTTTCTTCAAATGCCTGCAAGTCTTCAGGCTGACGAAGACGTATGAAATTTGTCAAAGGGAAGCCATCGTATGCACTTAGTAGTATCTCCGGCTCATTGCGGTATAAAGCCTCAAGCGGTAGTAGAATCTTGAAATCTATGTTGGTGTTTTGAGGAGGGTTAGCTGCTACTCCGGTGACGGTGGTGGTATACTCTTCGCCTTTGAATTGCAGCTTCAGCGTTTGTCCGATTGGATTGGTACGTCCAAAATACTTTTTGGCCATGCTTTCTGTGAGTACAAGTCCATCTCTTGCACTTAGTACCTGCTCGGGTTGTCCTTGGACAAGTGAAAAGTTGAAGAACTCGAAAAAGTTTTGATCCACAAACAGGCTCTTTTCCTTGAAGAACTCATTACCGGACTGGATCAGAATTTCTCCTTCCTCCAATCTCAATCCCTCCGTAACTTCTGGGAATTCATTCTTAAGGTCCATGGCTAGCGGGCCCGGTGTACCTGATAAGTTGAAGTTTTCATTGATGGTAGAGGAAAGCCAATAGATCTGTTCGTGCTCCTCGTGGAATTTATCGTAGGATAATTCATGCTGCACAAAGAGGTAGCCCAGACTTGCACAGGCGATTCCGATAGACAAGCCTATGATATTGATACTAGAGGTGAGTCTGTGCTTAGCAAAGGACCGAAGGGCGATTTTCAGGTAATTCTTGAACATGGTCTTCTTGTTTAATGCAAAAGGAAGAAGCGTATGGCGGTTCCCAGCCAGAATAATAACCGTTTGGCTGGCTACTTCTTTTATAAGGAGTACAAATCCTATGCCTTAGTTGTAAGGGATTGACTATTAATCTTCTGTGTCGATTAGATAAGGTGAGACCTGTTCAAGAATGTACAAAAAGTGTTCGAAAGTGAACAGCATTTAACCATAAAGTCTATCGCATCAACGGTTGCTTCGAAGGCTTAACCCTGGTATAATTGTTTGAGTTTTTATGAAAATTTTGTCCGATCCCTGCCTTCTATTTCTCTCGGATTCCATCAACTTTTTCTACAACTTCTTGTTACGGGAATTTGACCTGCTTTTGACTGGGGAAGCCCACAAAAGTTTGTATTTTCGCACATCTTTTACCTAACCATCATAGAAGGGACTTTAGACATGAATAAAACCATTGTTTCCGATCAGTTTTCTAATCGACATATAGGGCCTAATACTGGCGAAGTCGAAGAGATGTTAGCGGCTATTGATGTCTCCTCTTTAGCGCAACTAATTGACGAGACCGTTCCTGCTGAAATTCGCATGACTGCAGCCTTGGACCTACCGGAAGCCTTGAGTGAATATGAGTATCTGAGTGAATTGGCCGAAACAGCCAACAATAATCGCTTGTTCAAATCGTACATCGGTTTGGGATACTACAACACGATCACGCCCAGCGTTATACTGCGCAATATCTTTCAGAATCCGGGATGGTATACACAATACACCCCTTACCAGGCAGAGATTGCTCAGGGCAGACTTGAAGCCTTGCTCAACTTCCAAACCATGGTCAGCGACTTGACCGGTTTACCAATTGCCAATGCCTCTTTGCTTGACGAAGGTACCGCGGCAGCTGAAGCCATGGCGATGTTCTACAGTTTGAAGAACAAGCGTAACAAAGGGGAGGCGATCAATGAGTTTTTGGTAGATGAAAATGTCTTTCCTCAAACTTTATCGATTCTTCAGACCCGAGCCGAGCCGCTGGGGATTGTGATCAAGCAGAGTAGTTGGAAAAACTTCGATATCAACGATAAAACCTTTGGTATTCTACTTCAGTATCCTGCTGGCGATGGAGCCGTTGAGGATTATCGAGTACTGGTAGAGTCTGCA
>CAJXPD010000515.1 GCA_913057785.1 uncultured Lewinella sp.
TCCTGAGCCCTTAGTAACAGTCACAGGAGTAAAAGTCTCACCTGATTTTGGCTTAGCTAAAATCTATTTGAGCATTTATAATACCGAAAATAAACAGGCAGTCATCCTACAAATGGAAGAGGAAATTGTCAGACTGCGACAAAGCCTCGCTCACCGGATTCGCAAGCACGTGCGACGTATCCCGGACATTGCTTTTTACATCGACGATACACTTGACGAGATGTATCGGGTGGATGCTTTATTCAATCGCTTGAGAAAGGAAAATCAAATGGGTAGTGAAGACCAAGAGCCTGCCGAATAAGCCATTGCGACTATAAAATTGATGGACAATCGGACGCTCCATACTCATCTTTTGCGACAAGAAGCCGAAAGGTTAGGGTTTAGCTTTGTAGGTATAGCCCAGGCCACCCAAATGGATGAAGAGGCACGCAGATTGGAGGAATGGCTTAACCAACACAAGCATGGCCAGATGCATTACATGGCCAATCATTTTGAAAAACGTACCGATCCTCGAAAACTCGTGGAAGGGGCTAAATCGGTCGTTAGTCTAATGTACAACTATTATACCCCTGCTAAACAGGCTGATCCGGAGGCTCCGAAGATATCCAAGTATGCCTATGGGCAGGACTATCATTTCGTGGTTAAGCACAAACTCAAATCCCTGCTTGCATTTCTACAACAAGAAGTAGGAGAGGTGAATGGCCGCTGCTTTGTTGATTCTGCGCCAGTACTGGAGCGCGATTGGGCTAAGCGATCTGGTGTAGGTTGGATTGGAAAAAATACCATGTTGATCCACCCCAAAGCCGGTTCCTACTTTTTCCTGGCCGAACTGATCCTAGATCTTGATTTTATATATGATCATCCGATTAAGGATTATTGTGGAACGTGTACGCGTTGCATAGATGCCTGCCCAACGGAGGCCATCTCTCCAGCGGGTTATGTGATGGATGGGAGTAAGTGTATTTCCTATTTTACCATCGAACTAAAAGAAGCTATCCCTGAAGCATACAAAGGAAGCTTTGATAATTGGATGTTCGGTTGTGATATCTGTCAGGAGGTTTGCCCGTGGAATCGATTTTCGAGTGTTCACCAGGAAGCGGCCTTTGAGCCACATGACGATCTTTTGGACATGTCCAGGAAAGATTGGTTGGATCTTACGGAAGAGGTTTTTCGGACTGTATTCAGAAAATCAGCCGTGAAGCGAACCAAGTTTACTGGTCTTAAACGCAATATAGCCTTCTTAGAAGGGGAATCTTTACCCTAAGGCATACGAAGCCTGGATGTTAGTTTGTCCCCAAAAAGAAACAATGGAGGCCATGATTTCATCAAAAGTATCCAAGTCCGTTGGCTTTCGCACAAAAGCATTAGCACCGAGGGAATAGCAAGATGCAACGTCTTGAGCTGCTGCGGAGCAGGAAAATACCACTACAGGTAGCTTGCTAAATAGCTCATTCGTACGTAGATATTCCAAGACTTCCCATCCATTCATCATCGGCATGTTAAGATCTAGGAGTACCAAGGAAATTTGATCTAATTTGGCGGCAGGCAAGTACTTTACGAATTCTACGCCATTGCTGAAGTGAAGTAATTCGTTGTTACATTGAATATTTTGCAGGGCAATTTCAGCTAGCAGCACATCCGCTGGGTTGTCTTCGACTAGAACGATCTTCTTGTTCACATTCATGAGAATGGTATTGAATAAACTGTCATTTCGGTATGGAAAAATGATCTAGATACTGTTTTGTACCTTTTTCCACTATTTTTGCTTACTGGCAATACATGAAAACCTGTAAGCGTGATAGATCCTATCCATACTTTTGTATAGTGTTGTTTTGGAAGAGGATTTATCCACAACCAATTGGCATGAGAGTTTGTTCGTACTTTTTTTTAGTATTGGGTGTTATAGCCATTATCTACTCCTGCGGAAGTGAGAATGGTGATACATCTCAAGCACCTGAAGGAACTATGCAAGAAGAATTAATTGAACCTGAAAGGCCCAAAAAAATTGTGTTTTTTGGGAACAGCTTGACCGCTGCTTTTGGTTTAAATCCCCAGGATGGCTTTACTGCCATAATTCAACGTAAGTTAGCACAAAAAGATGCATCTTTCAAAGTAATTAATGCAGGAATTAGTGGTGATACTGCAAAAGAAGGGAAGGAGCGTGTACATTGGGTGCTGCAGCAGCGCATTGATTATTTTGTTTTGGAGTTGGGCCTGAACGATATCTTTCAAGGGGCAAGCTTGGAGGAGCTTTATGATGATCTGGCCACGATCATCCAAAAAGTACAGACTGAGGCTCCTGAAACTACTATTTTGTTGACGGAATTAGAGTTGCCGGCTGCGCTCCCTACTGATGCCAGAACAGATTTTAACAACATTTATACCCGCTTGGCCAAGACTTACAATATAAGTTTGATCCCTGATTTTCTAGGGGATGTCCTGGATGTACCTTCCTTGAACCTCCCAGATGGATTGCATCCGAATGCCGAAGGACAGCAATTGATGGCAGAGCGAGTTTGGCAGATATTGGAGGCTATGCTTTGATAAATTTCAAGGTATGTCCCGAAAAATTTCTTCAACCATCTTATTTTGTCGGCATGAAAAACTTTAGCCGCTATTTGGCGATTGGCGTGGGTTTAGCTCTTTTAGGTTTGCTGCTGTATACCTTTCGGGCCATTGTAGGATATATTTTGATAGCCTGGGTGCTTTCAATGGTGGGAGAGCCTTTCATGCGTTTTTTTCGGAAGTATGGTCGGATTCGCAAATGGCAAGCGGGACCCAGTATTAGCGCTGCCTTGACCATCATTTGTCTATTTGTAATCGTCATCTTCATAGTGGCGCTTTTTGTACCGATGCTAATTGATCAGGCCAATAACCTATCTGGCGTTAGTTATGCGGCCATTGGCGAGGCGATTGAAGAACCCTACCGCCAGGTGATTCAATGGATGCAGAAACGCGGATTTACGCCAACGTATGACTCCGCAGAAGAGATGTTAAGTGACCAACTCAAGGGGTGGTTTCAGCCTGCTGCTATTGGCGATTATTTTAGTTCCTTCCTATCCATGGCAGGTAATTTAATGATGGGGATTTTCTCTGTGGTCTTCATTACTTTCTTTTTTTTAAAGGAAGAAGGGCTTTTCAGCCTCTTTATTGTAAGCTTAGTTCCCAGTCGATTTGAGGTACAAGTTCGCCACGCCATTGAGGACATCTCTCATTTGTTGACCCGCTATTTTGCAGGTATCCTACTGCAAGTTACGGTCATCACCCTCTTTGTTAGTGTATTTCTATCTATCCTTGGCGTGCCCAATGCAGTGCTAATTGGTCTCTTTGCTGCTTTGATCAACGTCATTCCTTACATCGGGCCCTTGATCGGGGCGGCTTTTGGCGTATTTTTAACTATCTCCGCCAATGTTGATCTCGATTTCTATACGCAGCTTTTACCCTTAATTATCAAGGTAGTTGTAGTATTTGGTGCAATGCAGCTATTGGATAACTTTGTGCTGCAGCCCTATATATTTTCTAATAGTGTTTTGGCACACCCCTTAGAGATCTTCATTGTGATCTTGATGGGCGCTCAAATCAATGGGATTAACGGAATGGTCCTAGCTATCCCCGTCTATACGGTACTGCGCGTAGTGGCGAG
>CAJXPD010000516.1 GCA_913057785.1 uncultured Lewinella sp.
CGATGGTATTTATGGATGTGGGATGGCTCAGAGAATGTAGTTATGATTCGACAATGGCCCAGTCATCTCTGGATTTGTTCTTGCAAGGGAATGCTGATTTGACCCAAATCACAATGAATTTTCACAATACTATTTTTGATGATACCATGTATGATGAAGTTACAATGAGAAAAGTTTATGGGTTTCTAGCAGCAACCGCACAATTGTAGAACCCCACTGCTATGAGATTCCTGATTGTTAGTGAGAATTTTACAGGCTTACAACCTTGGCTTTATCATGATCAAGAACCAAGAGGAATGCCTGCTGTGTATAATCTCTTTAAGTATCTCGGAAGCTCCTCCGAGCATTCTTTTGACGCCGTCATTTTCAATAAAAAGGTGAATAGAGTTATCCATCTACCCAATGGATCAACCATTCATTTGTATAAACTTTGGTGTCCTATTCATTATTTGTGGAAATTCCTATCCTTTGTTAAAGCTTATTCCCTAGTCAGGAACAAACTGAAGTCTAAAGATTATGACCTGATTTATACGATGAGTTTTTATAACCTTTTAGGTTCAATCGTGGGCAGACAGACGGACATCTTTACCTTGAGTCGCACTTACGGAAATCAAATGTATGCTTCGGTGGAAAATCGCCAATATTGGAAGATCTATACCAGATACATTTTTGTGGCTCTAGCCTTTCGGTATCCAGCGGACTTAACTATTGTCACCAAAGATGGTACACAGAGCTTGAAGTTAGCGGCTTTCTTTAACCCTAGGCACAAAGTGTACTCCTTGTACAATGGTATCGATGCTCAAATGAAAAAGGATTTACTTGCTATTCCAGAGGTAGAAATATTGAAGTCGTCATCCCGTCTAAGAATGGTATGTATTGCTCGATTGGATAAAAAAAAGCGACAAGACCTAGCTATAGGTATGATGGAACAGTTGGTTCATAAATTGGGAATGGAGAATGTGCAGTTGGATTTAATTGGGGAAGGAAGTCAAAAGGGAAGATTGAGTACGTTAATTAAGCGAAAGAAACTGGAAGATTATGTTAGGATTATGCCAGCGGTGCCGCATCGGAAAATTCCTGCTACGATTTCGCAGTATGATATTTGCCTTTTTTGCTACGATAAAGGAGTGATGGGGAACATTCTATGGGAGTGTATGCTTGGTGGGAGACTAATATTAGTCAGAGCTTCTGGAGATGCATCAATTTTTAATAACGAGAACGCCATTAAAGTAGAGGACTCACCTCGGTTTGAGGAAGAGGCCTCAGCAGCAGTTGCTTCTTTAGTGGGAAAGAATGTGCGCCAAACTTGTAAAAATTCACGTAAGCTGGCCGATAAGCTGATACTGGATTGGGAGAAACGTTTTGAGTTAGAGTTGGATATTATTGCGAAAGAAAGACAGAAGACAGCAAATGTATAAGAGCGCAAAATATTCCCTTCCCGAAACACAAGTTTAAGTTCCTTCAATCTGATAATGTACGCATTCAGGAAGTAGTTCAGATATGTCTCCAAGAACGCTAAAATCTGCAAATATAAGTGCCCTCTATTCCATGCTCTCTCGAAGAACACCTACAGTAATTCCTTCCCAAAAGAAGACTCAACCTCAGCCCTAAGTTGCTTAATCTCCTGCTCACGATTCTTCGGATAGATAAGTAATACATCCTCTTCATCCACAACAATAAAGTCATCTAAGCCTCCGATTACGGCCAGTTTATCTGATGAAATGCGAATCAGGCAGTTATGGGTATCCTGGATCAAGGTTCTGTTGGCCTGTACAAGATTTCCTTGTGCATTTTTACTGGATTCAGCATGGAGAGAAGCCCAGGTGCCGAGATCAGACCACCCGAAACTAGAAGGGATCGTATAAATGTTGTTAGCCTTCTCCATGATAGCGAAGTCTACAGAGATCTTAGGTGTCGTCGGGTAATGTTGGTCAATGAAGCCCTGTTCCTCTTGGGTATTAAAACAGGAGAGATTGGAACCCAGGATCCGATGAATTTCTGGGGCATATTCTTCGAAAGCTTTTAGTACGATTGAGGTACGCCAAATGAATATACCAGCATTCCATAAATAATCACCACTAGCCAAAAATTCTTTGGCTTTCTCTAATGGCGGTTTTTCAGTAAAGCGATTTACTTGATGGACATCTCCTTCGACCGCTTCGGATTGAAAGTGTATGTATCCGTAACCGGTATCAGGTCTGGACGGCTGAATGCCCAGAGTAACCAGCGCATCATTATCCTTGGTGAAAGCTAGCGCCTTATGTAGGGCTTCAATAAACCTGGATTCCTGCAATATGATATGATCCGAAGGAGCTACAATAAGATTCGCTTCTGGATCGAGGGCTTGTAGTTTGAAGGCTGTATAAGCGATACAAGGGGCCGTGTTATTTCGAGAAGGTTCACACAGGATTTGATTATCTGTTAACTCCGGTAAATGTTCTTTTACCTGTGATCGATACCGGGCATTTGTAACGATAAAAATATTTTCGGAAGGGCATATGGATAAGAATCGTTCGAAGGTCAGCCGGAGAAGAGATTTTCCGGTTCCCATAATATCCAAAAATTGCTTTGGACGACTTTCTCTACTCGCTGGCCAAAATCTTGAGCCAACTCCTCCTGCCATAATGGCTACGTAATTATGCTTCATGTTGATATCCTTACCTTTTCAAAGGTTGCTTTCACTTTCTAATTTCTGTTGAACAATACTCTACTCTAAACGGAAACTAGGAAAGAAAGGTTACACCGCCTTTTGGTATCATCGGATTAGCAAATTCACTGCTCAATTTGGATCGGCAGGTTTGTAACTTTAGGCCGCTGGATAAAATTTAGATATCTTTTGACGATCACCGATTCTGAAAACAGCCGAACCGCTATTTCTCGCCCTTCCAGCCCCATAGTCTCTAATTGCTCTGGTTTAGTATGGATCATTGCAAACATCCCCGCTGCTAAGGCTTCCGCATCTTTTACCCTTACTAATAAACCATTTTTCCCCTCTGGTACTACTTCCCTGCATCCCGGTACATCGGTCGTGATGATGGGTTTGGCCATCGCCATAGCTTCCAACATGACGCGCGGTAATCCTTCTCTGTATGAGGGAAGTACAACAGCGGTGGAACTTGCAATGAAAGGCCTGGTATCAGTAGTGGTGCCGTGATAGGTGATCCATTCTTGCTTTATCCAGTGTTCTAATTCCTGCGTTTGTATTGCTGCCGGATTGCCTTGATCCAATGCTCCTAATACATGAAAATGTACTTTAGGATATCTTTGTTTTATAAGCTTAGCAGCCTCGACATACTCGATGATTCCCTTGTCATATAGTAGGCGGCCAATGAAAAGGAAATGTGTTCCTTCGATGGCTGCTTGCTGAGGGGAGAAAAAATCGGTATTTATGCCAGAGCCTGGGATACTATCGGTACGGCCAGCAGGCGAGAGTTTTTCTTCTAAGAAGAGATGCAGGTCATCTCTATTCTGTAAAAAAACCTGATCGGCAAACTGAAGTGAAAAACGGTAAAGCCTTTTCACCACTTTATTTACAATCCCTTTCGATAAAAAGGCATAGCCCAAACCGGTTACGGTGTTGATACTTCTTGTTCCTGCCAGGCGGGCCGCAAGCGTAC
>CAJXPD010000517.1 GCA_913057785.1 uncultured Lewinella sp.
TCACTATCAAAAATCTTTTTGAGATGGCTTCTAATAAACTGCTACTTTCCCTCGCTAATTAGCAATAACTCCGGCTATCGATTTGCCCAGGCCTTGAAAGCTGCCAACTTCCTATTACTCACAATCAATTCTTCCTCCAATTTAGGTTTCACCTTCACCTTCAAGCGTCCCTTAAAGTAAGTTTGTATTTGCTGAATAGCTTGTATATGAACCACCACACTTCGAGTAATTCGAAAGAAGTCCTGTGGATTTAGCTGATCCTCCAAGGTATCCAACGGATAGTTCACTGGATAGCTCTTCCCATCTATAGTTCTGAGTAATACCAAATTGCCTTGAGCCCAAAAGTAAGCGATGCTATCCACGGGAACAGCCTGCAACAAACTCCCCTGCTTTACCAAAAATCGGGTGCGGTAAGGAGGACTTTGCAGCTGCAATTGGCGCGCCAGTGCTTGGTAATCGATTGCAGTCGGAGCTGCAATTTCTTTCCACTTATCCAAGGCTTTGCTGAGGTCTTCCAAGGATATGGGTTTGAGCAGGTAATCTACACTATTCACCTTGAAGGCACGAATAGCGTATTCATCATAGGCGGTCGTAAAAATGACAGGCTTTTTAATCTTGATTTGATCAAAAATGTCAAAACTAATTCCGTCCGTCAGTTTTATATCCATTAGGAGCAAGTCCACCCTAGACAGTCCTTCTGATAGCCAAGCCACAGCCTTCTTTACACTACGTAATACGGCCAATACCTCGATAGCTGGGTCATATTCTTGTAGAACCAATTGCATATTTTGGGCAGCTACCAATTCATCTTCGATAATCACGACCTTCATGCTACGTTTTCTACAATTTGTAATAAAGGGACTTCCACCGAAAAGTGATGTTCGTTTTGCTCGACAAGTACTGGTCGATCTGCTAGAAGTTGATAGCGATTTCTGATATTTTCTAAACCAATCCCGTGAGACGGAGACTGTTTTTCAATACCTAAACTGCTATGATTTTCGACCTTGAGTCGGTCTCCCCTTCGTCCAATCTTGATCCGCAAGGGATGATCCTCGTCGAACCGATTGTGTTTGATGGCATTCTCCACTAACATTTGTAAACTCATTGGGGGAATATAAAAAGCACCTTCTCCCTCCCCCACATCTATCTTGACCTGGATGTCTGATCCAAAGCGCACCTGGATTAAGAAAATGTAGTCCTTCAGTGTATCGATCTCCTCCGATAAAGGAATGAGTTCTTCATTTCGCTTCAGTAATACATTTCTATATAGAGATGACAACTTCATAAGATATTCCTTAGCCCCTTTCGGATGCTGTTCAATGAGTCCATAGAGTGTATTGAAGTTATTGAACAGAAAGTGGGGGGAAATCTGCTGGGTGAGCGTAGCCAACTTTGCCTGAACATTCTCCTTTTCTAAGTTGGCGGATCGTATGGCCTCCTCCTGCCATTTCTTAATGAGAAAACGGAGCTGATGGATGGCATTGGCAATGACAACCATGAAGAAAATTTCAGAGCCGATGGAAACGATATGAAAAAGGCCAATGGTATCATTGGCACCGTTTTCTATCTCCCATAGTTTCCCAGGAATATATATAGCGAATACCACTAGAAGGCAGATCACTAAACTGACCAGAAAGGGTACCAGAATAGCCTGCCAAAATCCTCCGGTGTGCTTCGCGTGACGTTGAAAATAGCGCGTTACTCGTCGATCAATCTCAAAGATCAAAAGTACGGGGATTAGCATCACGGCCGCACCAATCCAACCCGCCTGCATATCCTCAAATGAATGCAGAATATATACTTGCCAATACAGGATCGAACCAATCAAAACCGGAACGATGATTCGCATTAGGGCTATTTGTAACCACATAGGCTATTCATTTTTGCGCAGTTCAACTAAATACCGATTTGTTAGACTCACTACTATAACCACCACTATGGTATGAATGGTAACCAAAGCCGGAGTTCCCCAAATCCAAGGTTCGAGCAATACCCCTTTCTCTAACAGGCCATTCAGTCCCATAAAGATAACCAGCATGGCCAATAGCATCGGCAAGACTAAAAAGCCGAAGAAATATAACCAGCGATACCGGTTGGCAATCGCCCTCCATGCGGTGACTAAAGGAGGCACGGCTGCGGCCAATACAAGGCCAAGTCCGATGTAGTGGATCAAGTCACGATTTTCGCCATTTCCAAAAATCACATGCAAAGCGTATACCTCATCTCCACCTCCCAAGAAGGCCGTAAGGATACGAGCGAAGGGTAAATTGGCAAAAATGAGAATGAAACCCAGCACCTGTCTTCTGGAATCGCCACGCAACAACCAAGCACGCCCCAACCAGATGAGGGCAAAGGTAAAGATGGGGCCGGCGAAGGTGGCTAGGATGGCCCAGGGGTTTGCATCGCGGCAACCCTCGCAAAGCCCCCAGACGTTAAAATCGCGCACGCCCCAGCATCCGCAGAAGGAATAACCGGTGAAAATGTGTACCAATTCATGCATTTCCCCAAGGAGAAGCATCAAAAAGAAGAAAGCTACCAATGGCCTAGGTTTCAGTTGCAGGGTGATCATATGTGCGTCTTTTGGTAAAGGAATGATCACAATTTGCCTTAGAATGGACAGGCTTGGAAGGACAGGCCGCCGAAGTGGGAGTTTTACCGTCTAAAATGGGAAGAAAGCGATGAGAAATTTCACACCACCTTCTGGTACTGCGGCCAAAACCGGTACGCGAGGTACGCCCCTCCCAGCAACACTAGCAATTGCACAAAAGTAGGTATAACTAGGTCGTCGATTAGAGAAAGACCCAATCCGGTCATTAGTACGATGATTACCATAAAGAAAAAACTTAGGAACCCATTGATCTCATCTAATATTTCCGGCGTAGATCGGTTAAAATATATTTTGGAAGTTAAGCCTCCTAGGGTGAAGGTCAACCAAAGTAGTCGCGTTCTGTTCTGCTTAATGAAGGCGCTGTAAGTTGGAATACCATCCGTAAAGACCAAAATCACATCTACCACTAAAAGGATCAAGAGTAGACTAACAACGATAATCTTGGCCACCTTATAATTTCTTATGAAGAATTGGAGTATCATATGAATCAAATTAGAGGGTATCTGGAACAATATTCATTGACCAAAAGAAATGCCCATATAATAGGCCCAGTATCAATAAAAAGGAAAGAAAAAGCTTGGATTTCCTAAAAGGAACCAGCACACCAATCAAGGTCATAAGCAATGCTAGCCCTGCTAAGACGAGAACGGAGAGCATATCATTATCGATGCCCTGGATTAGTTCAACTTCAAACAAGGAACGCTTCGCCCCTAAGAACAGGTGCCCCATAATAGCGCCAAGGGCAAAAGGAATGAAGAAGAATTTGTCTTTGGACCAGTTGTACAAAAAGACATTTGTAGTATCTCCTCCGATGTCCATTAAGTTTAATACGATTTCGAATAGTACAAATATCAACCCCATAAATATGAGGAAGTATTCCACTAATAGATATGCATTTTCCATACCACTTAACTTATAAGTAGTGTGACAATAGATATTCCTGATTTTTAGCTGCGTCTTTCGATGCCATGCTTCGTTAGTAAAATTCTTACGTAGCCT
>CAJXPD010000518.1 GCA_913057785.1 uncultured Lewinella sp.
TTCAATAATGTGGCTATTTCCTTTCCTGAAACTCGATCCCAGATCTTAGTCTTAGTGTCGTAGCTACAGCTTAAAATAAAATTTTCATCCGCTGAAAATGCAACGTTTATGGAGCTTTCATGACCAGTAATATAGGTTTGAACAAGCTCGCCTGATTCTAGATCTATCAGATAGGCATTATTATCTCTACCCCCTGCTAGTAAATATTGGCCACTGCTACTCAGATCAAACCGTCGAATCCTGAGCCCTTCAGGAAGCATAAAGGAGCGTTTGTTTGACTTCTCTAGCTTGACTGTAGATAGATCCCAGCAGGAAACGGCACCATCCTCACCAGCTGTGACCGCTGTAGCGCCATCTTTAGTAAGCTGAAGTCCAACTATTCTTCTTTGATGAGCTCGTACCGTGGTGGATTTCTTGGTTTTGAGATCATAAAACTCTAAATCAGAAGGCGCTGAATCCTGTGTCGGGTTTCCTGTATTAGATGTAAGAGTTCCTACTTTCTTAATCCTATAGGCTAGAATTAAGCAATTAAAGGCAGTCGACATAGTAAGCTGCTGTAAGTCTAGATTGCCGTTAGGCCTCTGTATTTTCAGTTCCAGTTCTAATGAATCTAAGGCAAGAACATACACTTTAATTTCTTCGCGAGATTGCATCCCCAATGCTAAATAGGATCCGTCCTCGCTAAAAGCAAGGCTACAGACAGTAGCTTTTGGGAATTTTCTCTCATAAATTAGTTCAAGTCCAGAAGCGCCAAACTTCCACAAATAGGCTCGCCTACGGCTACCCCATGCCATTATTTTTTGGTCCGAACTCAGAGCAAATGGCGGACGAGACCTAATTATGACTTTAGCCGATTCTAGGTCAAAGGAATTCCCCCTTTTCCCCCTTTCTAAATCCCACGCAATTAAACCTGGATGTCTATTAGTAAGTTGAAATAAATACCTTCTCTCCCGACTCATTGCTGTGACTAATACAGCCGATGAATAATTTTTAGACGCTCTGACAGGAACTGCTGCACTTCCCTCCTTTATCATCGCTTCAGAATTCCAAAGTTGGAATTGTCCGCCATTAAGACCACAGACTAGGTGTTTATCTTCTTCAATAAATTTAGCAATAACTACACCGTCTTCCGTTTTGAATTTAAACAATTTAGTCGGGTGTTCACCATCCAGTGCCCAAAGAGAACAATCTTCTTTAAAATAATAAGACACCAGTAGGCTGCCACTGGTATTAACGCTCAAGGAAAGGATTCTTAAATATCTACCGGGGAACGTATACCCATCTCCTGCAACAAAGCCTTCTGTACTCATCGACCATCTTACTAATTTACCCAAGCTTTTTGCTCTTCTCTTAGATCCTGGGGGAAGGTCGATTCTTATTAAATCAGTAGCTGTTATTATGTACTTTGGAGTATCCGATGGGTCAATGGCAATACGTCGCACGGGCAATTCCTCCTCAAACTCATGATCACCTCTCCCAGTTCCAATCAGTTGTTTTTCGCCGCCACTGACACGAAATTGTTGAAAGAGTTTTTGTCCTTTTAAATTCCAGAGTCTAACTGTCCCATCGGAAAAGCCAACCACTAATACATTAGCGCTGGTATTAAGGTCATAGGAAGAAATTTTAGTATCACCCTCCTTCGTGGAGAAAAGATTAACACTTTCCGAAGGATTGAGCAGATCCAAAATTTCTAACCCCTTACGATTAACTACCAGCACCTGGTTATCCCCCAAGTATCTCAAACCTAGGGGCATACCAAGATTCTCAGTCACTTGCTTATCCTGGCCCGTTTCAATATCTATCAGTCTTACTCCATCTTTTCCAATACTAATTAACTTCCCATTGGAGTGAAAATCGATATAAAGACCAAGATCTATGAAAGTTCGAATCAAATAGCCCGTACTCAATTCCCATAGTTTGATATCAGCCCGAGCAGCCGTAGCCAAGTACAAGCCGTTTGGGGAAACGGCCATGCCAGTAAGATAGCTTGTGTGGCCAGTCGAGATCACAGTCTCTATGGGAAGTGATTGAGCCTCTTTCATGAAAAAGATTCTTTTTTAATCTTGTTGGACCGTCCTTCAATTCTTGCTTCCCTACATGGTGCTTTAGTCATGTTCCTATATGTTTTTTAGCCTCTAAATGTCTTTCTTATAATAGCGCCAAGATCTTTTCCTCCAAGGCCTCAGCCAACTGCTGTACGGTGGTTCCTTGCACCGTAAAGGCGGTCTCTTGCACGGGATCCTGCCCTTCAAAAAGACGGCCTTTTACTTCGTATCCATCTTCATGTTCCTCATAAACCCCACAGATCTTAAAGGCGCCTGGGAAGTAGTTTTCATCGATAAAAAGATAACTGGCCTGATCATTTCTACGAAGCCACTTGGTCTGTTCTAGCTTAAAAAGTCGGTCCAATTCATCGGATAGTTTCAGCGTATCGAAGTATTGGGATAGATGCAAAAAGGTACTTCTAACCAGCGTTGGTTTGGGAGATGGCAATTCTATCTGCGCTCTGATTTCCTCTTTCGCCAGGCCTAGGGAAAAGCTTTGCCCGCCATCCTGCGGAACCGATAGGACAGGCACCTGCTCTCTGCCGGCTCGGCGAGCCAAATTAGGCACCTCCTGCATGGCATAGCCCAGCAACAATTGGACGTCAATGAGGGGAACTTCATCTTCTGATCGTAAGGCTCCTCCCTTGATTCCCTTTAGCAAACTATAGGTAAGCAGCCCTTGTCCCAAAGCATAGTTTTCAAAGCTCTCTTTGCCATCTGCGCTACCTGCCAAGACCCACATACCCGTGCGATCCTTCATCTCTTCCAAGGCTCGTTGCTGAGTAGAACCGAGCGATTTCCCTTTACCAAAGCTTTTGGTGAATCCGCCAGAATGGCAAGCATCCAGAATCAAGACCTGCTTCCGGGCGGCAATGTCTTTGATCCAACTGGTTAATTCAGATGTTGAAATCGTCCCGACTTGCCGAACTTGCTCAGAAGCCAGGTTCACCTCTGGTAGGTCCTTCATTAGATAGAAGAATTCCACATCATCGCCACTTCCATGCGTCTCTCCATGGCCAGATAGAAAAATAAGCAGGACATCCCTTGGCTTCGCCAAGCGACTAAATTCGTCAAAGGCCTGCCTGATATTCTCCTTGTTGGCTAGCACTTGTTCCGGACTATCTGGATCGGGTTCTGAAACAAATTGCCGGATGTAGGTTTTTTGAAAAAGTTCTTGACCGCTCAATTCCAGCGCTTGGGCCAGTCTGGCCGCATCAAGGTCCGGATAATCTAGGATCAGATTCTTGATCTTGTACTTGGAAGTGCCGATAAATACCGCAAATAATTGCTGGTCACGCCCACTCTCCTTTTCCTTTTGTTTTTTCTTGGCCCTTCTCCCCGCTTTACCAGAGACAAAGCTTGGCCAGTATTCCGAGATAATGTGTGGTCTACTCCGCAACCACCCCTCTTCATTGAAGGCAATAAGGTCGATTTGATTATCCCAGCTTCCTGGGTGAAAATGTTGTTTGTACGGTTCAAGGACCACCGAGAAGGTCTCTCTTCGATCTGGATTGG
>CAJXPD010000519.1 GCA_913057785.1 uncultured Lewinella sp.
CCAAGTGCTTCCAATAGTCGCGGCTTCACTCGTGGCAATATTTTCAATCAAGAAGGAGACCTAGTCGCCTCCGTTGTACAAGAAGGCCTAATCCGCAACAAACGCACCGTTTCACGTTAAGAATTACAGGATTTCTCTTGTTGATGTAGATTTAAAATTTTATTTCAGTAGGAATATTGAAACAAAATATTTAATTTTATTGTATATATTAACGATAAATCTAACTCATACAGAGACTAGCCGATACGCCTCACTCTTGAATTAGGATAAAGCAAACCACTGTACTTCACGAAGATCCCATTTTACTCTATTGCTTAATTCATTAGTATAAAACAAATTTACAATGGCTACTCTGACACAAGCCCTTCCCATTGCGAAATCTCGTTTTACTCAACCACTTCAAGAATTTAGTAAGCATTGGAAAAATCGAATTGCTTACTGGAACAAGGAAGCCAGCTTCATTTTTGACTTAGTAGACTTGCACTGTGATATCCAAGAATTTCCGGTAAACTGCCGAAAGGCAAGATACCAGATGGGTATCCTAGTCGAGGAGAACTTGCCAGCTCTGGTAGAGCAAATTAATGAACTTAGTATTGATAAGCCTAAATCGGGAAAAGGAGAGTTCCGTGATCAGATCAGACAGAAACTGATCCGAATAGAACAGAAATACAACCTCTTAAAACTGGTATTGCTAGAGGTAGCTGCCGAAGGTATCCCTTTGAGATTAGGGTAGTGAAATGATCTACAGTATCACGTTTCGCTTAAAGGCACAGCCAAGTTCAATCATTGAATTCGTCTTGGCCACGCCGGGAATATTGTCGATCTTATCATAAAGGATACTCCGCATATGTTCGTTACTTTTTGCCAGTATTCTAAGGTACAGCGTGTAAGATCCGGTGATGAAATAACACTCAGAAACTTCAGGAATAGATTTTAAAGCCTCAATGATCCGACCTGTATCGTGATCTTTCTCCAGGGTCAGTCCAGTAAAGGAGCCCCACTCAAAACCCATTTTTTTTTCATCTAGCACCGGTCGTATCCCTCTGATGATTCCCTGGTCGATCAGTTTATTCACTCTTTGATGTACCATCGTATTCGAAATGCCTAACTCAGCAGCTATCGTCGAAAAGGGTACCCGGCCATCTTCCTCTAAGCGTTTTAAGATTTTCGTATCGTGATGATCCATGATTGCGTATTTAGTGTCAAATTAATTATTTATGATAAGGAAAAACAAAATTTGACTCAATTTGCAAAAATAAAAGTCAAAAACTCTGTTTTTTCTTGATTTAGCGGATTAGAGATTTTAGATTTACAACAGAAGCTTCAGTCTTAACCAACCAAATTGCCAGTCGTGATTAAATCGACTGGCTTTCATTTTTACACCCTATCAATTCACCACAATATGACGCAGAATGTCTTAACCAATCCAACTCCAACTAAAACGGATGCTTTAATTGCCAAAGAAGATCGCTATGGAGCCCACAATTATCATCCCTTACCCGTGGTACTGGAGAAAGGTGAAGGCGTTTTTCTTTGGGATGTAGAAGGGAAAAGATATTATGATTTTCTTTCCGCTTATTCTGCTGTCAATCAAGGACATTGCCATCCGAAGATTATTCAAGCGCTTAAGGATCAAGCTGATAGATTGACCCTAACTTCTAGAGCTTTTCACAGTGATAAATTGGGAGATTTTGAGCAATTTCTTTGTGAGCTGTTCAACTTCGATAAGGCCCTGCCCATGAATTCGGGGGTAGAGGCTGTAGAAACCGCAATGAAACTGTGCAGAAAGTGGGCCTATGAGGTTAAAGGTACAACAGAAAACCAGGCCAAGATCCTTTTTGCCTCTGGAAACTTCCACGGACGTACCCTCTCTGTTATTTCTGCATCCAATGACCCTTCCAGCCGAACCGGATTTGGCCCTTACATGAGTGGCATTGGAATGGTCGCCTACAACGACTTAGACGCACTACGTCAGGCCTTGGAGTCGGACGACACCATTGCTGGCTTCATTGTGGAGCCGATCCAAGGAGAGGCTGGGGTAGTGGTACCAGATGATTCGTACCTAAGTGGAGCAGCAGCGTTATGCCGAAAGCATAATGTATTATTCGTAGCAGATGAAATCCAGACGGGTATTGCGAGAACGGGTAAAATGTTGGCCGTAGATCATGTAGGTGTTAAACCAGACATCTTGATCCTAGGAAAAGCACTATCCGGAGGAGTCCTTCCTGTCTCTGCTGTACTAGCCAATGATGAAATTATGTTGACCATCAAGCCAGGTGAACATGGATCAACTTATGGCGGAAATCCTTTAGCCTGTGCAGTAGCCAAAAAGGCTATGGAAGTGGTATTGGAAGAGAATTTGGCTGAAAAAGCAGAAGCTCTAGGAGAGCAATTCCGAGAGGGACTAAGAGCAATTGCTACCAGGAACCCATTGATCCGTCTGGTTAGAGGAAAGGGACTATTGAATGCTATCGTGATTGATACGGAAGAAGATTCACCCTTGGCCTGGAATATTTGTCTGAAATTCAGAGATAATGGCCTTCTAGCTAAACCCACTCATGGCAATAAAATACGCTTAGCACCGCCTTTGGTGATTACTGCTGAGCAAATCAAAGATTGTCTGGATATTATTGAAAGATCTTTGGCAGAGTTTGCCGGATAAGAGGAGGATAGAATGACCCCGAGTTTTCAGGAATTTTCCCCTTCTAGAAAACTCGGGGATCAGGCGTGTCAAGCTAGCTGTTCTGCTAATACTTCAACTTCATTTTCTAGCTTAAGGACCATGTCTCCTTGGTCCTGCTTGATTTTTAACACCCGATTATCAGGTTTTCCCATTCGTGTTACCTGTACGCCATTGCGGTTGATCTGAATAATTTTTTCATTGATTTCAACTACCTGGCCTGTTCTTTTAGTACGGCTGTTCATCCACTGTACTTGGCTTCCTTTTTCTACCATCTTTTTCGCGCTTAAGTGTTTACAAATATGTAATTTATTGATAATATATACTTCCTACTTTTTCGATTTGTTGCAAATACTTATCTAAAAAATCACAATATGGAAGTATAATTATTGGCTTTTGTCACTTTAGACGACAATTGGTACAAAAAGTAATGCGTCGATGAGCATTTATATTCTGAAATACTTCTTAATGCTAGGGTATAGGCAAGAACTGGGCTGCTTTGGGCAGAAAAAGAATGCCGCTACGATAGGTCTTCAAAGGAAATTAAAGCAAACCGTAGGCGATCTCCTGGTTTAAATTGCGCCAAATGGTCTAGATCCTCAGAAAGTACATTAGCAATACGATAATAGCCACCACTAGTCTGTGCATCAGCTAATAAAATGATGGGTTGGCCGGAAGCAGTGATTTGGATGGTTCCCGGGATAATGCCGGAGGATATTAATTCTTGGTCTGGACTAAAGGATCGCAACTTTTCTTTTAACCGATAGCCCATTCGATTGGAATCAGGCGTGATTTGATAAGTCTTTCCAAAGAACTCCC
>CAJXPD010000520.1 GCA_913057785.1 uncultured Lewinella sp.
GAATAAGCCAAGTATTTGCTGAACCGCAGCATATCAGACAAAAGACGGTGAATCCGAGTGGAGCACTGGTAACTTACTAAGCAAGTTTGTATCTTGTATATATGATCTCTTAGTTGCGTGTACCTAAATCCTGACTTTATGCCCACTTCCTTTCGCCGTCTTTTGTCGTTTTACCTTTTCCTATTTCCCATCTTACTTTCAGCACAAAGGCCTACCATTGAAGACTTCACGATGAGTGGAGATACCTATCTGTTGGGGGATGAGTGTTTTCGATTGACAGATGAAGAGGATTATTCTTCCGGGTCTATTTGGTATAAAAGACCGATTAGCCTATTGACTCCCTTTAATATCGAGCTTACGATCATGGCGGGCTGCCAGGATGGAGACGGCGCAGATGGGATGGTTTTCATGTTTGCCAATAGACCGAATCGGACAGGGTACAGAGGTGAAGGTATTGGCTTTGCAGGGCTAAGCCCTTCTCTTGGGATAGAGATCGATACTTGGCGAAATTATCACCTCTACGACCCAGCTGAGGATCATCTCGCCTTCCTGGTGAATGGTAGGGTAGGGCACTTCAGCGAGGAAGCCACTCCGACCATCATCCCCAACCTCGAAGACTGCCAGCGGCACAAATTTGCAGTACGCTGGAAGCCAGATTACCAAAGCCTTGTCGTTGAAATCGATGGAGAACCAGTGATGATCGGCAGCTTCGATTTAGTTAATTCCATCTTTCGAGGGAGTGATGTGGTGTACTGGGGAATGTCCGCAGCAACTGGGCGCTACAATAATTACCATGAAGTTTGTTTTGATCGCTTATCCTATAACGAACAAATTAAACCGTGGTGGGACATGTCCTTACCCTATCTACAACCCGCACGAACCCTACTTGCCATTAAATAGGTTGTGCACTACTGAAGCTTGCTGAGCTTTTTCCACAGCGTTTCTTCATTCAAGGTGAACTTGATCCAGTAGATTCCTGCTGGCCATCGTGGGTGTTCTAACATTGTCGTACCTTGAAAACTTCCTCTTATTAAGCGTGTACCTAATTCATCAAAGATCTCATAGTCAATAGACTGGAAGGCTTCCTTGCTTAGGTCTTTCAGGGTGAATTGATTACTAAATGGGTTGGGGAATGCGATTAAATCTTGCTGGTTTTCGATTTCAGAACTTGCATTAGGTTTGAGGAAAACCGCCTGTGAAAGTGCCAATCCACAGTATCGATTTTGAGCATTTAGGCTTACGTCATATAGCCCTTCCTCCGCATACACATGTGTCGGATTGACTTCATTTGAAGTTGAACCATCTCCAAATGACCAGGTATATCTATCTGCATCTGATGAAGTGTTTTGAAAACTTACGCTGAGGCCATCAATCGTAAAATCAAAATTAGGATTGGGTCTCAACAGGACCTCGACTGCACCTTCCTTCACGATCTCGGACTCACCCAATGGACCATTCACCTTCAGTGATACCGTGTATACTCCTGCGTTTTCATAAAACACGGATGGATTTGCTTCCGTAGAGGTAGCAGGGGTTCCTCCCGGAAATTCCCAGCTGTAAGTTTCTACCGAGCCCGTGGATTGATCGCTGAAGAGAATAGTACCTTCCTCGCAGGCGCCCGTTGGGATGAAGCTAAAGTTGGCATTAGGCACCTGTCCCAAGGTCACACTTTTTTCGATAGTAACGGAACCGCAGGTATTGGTTGCCGTCAGCTGAATATCGTAAGTACCAGCCTCTGGAAAACTAAAGCTGAAATTGGAATTGGAATTCGTAGTATCAAGCGCTGGTATGTACCATTCTATCTGATCCGCAAAAGAAGATGCATCAATAGTAGTTACAGTTAAGCCATCCACCGTGAAGTCAAATTCAGCTGTAGGTGCTTGGCCAACCGAAATATGGTTATCTAGGCGAACACTATCGATTCCTTCTGCATTAGAGACGACTAATATCACGTCGTAACTTCCCGGGTCTTGATAGGTGATGGTAGGATTCTCTTCCGTGGAAAAGGCAGGAGTGCCACCAGGAAAGAGCCAAGTGATACTGCTGATTTCTCCGCCGGAGGTATTGGTGAAGTTGACGACCTGTGGTACACAGCCTTCATTGGGTGAACTGCTGAAACTAGCTGTTGGAGCGCTATTGATCGAGATTAAGATACTAGTCTGGACCGTATCGCAAATTCCGAAGGCTGTCAAGGTCACCGTGAAGTCACCTGTTTGGTCATAGGTGTGCGTTGGTGATTCCTCTGTGCTCATGGCTCCATCTCCAAAATCCCAGGTGTAGCTTGAGGCGTTTTGAGAGCTATTGGTGAAAGTGAATTCATTACCGTTTTGATTGGGAGTGAATGCGGCCACCGGGTCTGGACTTACGATAACGTGATTATTCAAACGGAGGCTGTCCAATCCTGCGCTATTGGAAACAATCAGTACTACATCATAGCTACCTGGATCCTGATAAGTAATGACGGGGTTCTCCTCAGTAGAAAAAGCTGGGTTTCCTCCTGGAAATAACCAGGTAATATTACTCAGCTGACCAACGGAAGTATTGGTGAAATTGACGGCCAAGGGTGCACAGCCATCATTGGGGCTGCTGTTAAAGCTGGCGGCGGGTGCCCCTGCAATAGAGACAGTGACAGTTGTTTGTACCGTATCGCAAACTCCAAAAGCCGTTAAAGTCACGAGGTAATCACCTGCCAGGCCGTAGCTGTGTGACGGAGCAACCTCACTACTCATGACTCCGTCTCCAAAATCCCAATTGTAGCTTAAGGCGTTTTGGGAATCATTGGTGAACGTGAAGTCGGTACCGTTTTGGTTGGGTGTGAATGCGGCTACTGGGCTAGGACTTACTGTCAAATCGGCATTTTGTGAAGTAAGGTTAGCTCCACAGGCATTAGTAATCAGCACGCGAAAGCGCCAATTGTTTTGGGCCGCGCTTACACTCAGCAGGCGAAGTGTATCCGTATCCACCCCTTGGAAGTCTGTATCATTATTCAAATCTTCAAGACCATTACCTCTATCCACCTGCCATCTATATTCCAAGTCAACACCTTGAGCTACAATCCCAAAATGCCCGTCCTCTCCTTCGCATAAGCTAAGATCTGGGGCTTGGGTAACAATACCGGCTGCTGTAAAGGGCTGATCAGCATTATTAATGCTTTGTATAGGAGTAATGAGCCCAGTAGATCCCGGCTCTGAGCTATTGTTGCCATCGGCACAGGCGCCAGAGTTAAACCCTATTCCAGCGGTGCCCCCTGTAGCCTGAGTGGCAGGATCTAGGTTGACGGCATTGCTTAAAATATGACCGCCACTGCCGCCACCCCCAGGGCCATGACAACGGTCAGCGTTCCGGTGATCTAAAGATCCTCCATCTCCGCCAAGAGCTTGCACCAATAGTGGGGCCGGCGTTTCATACAAAACCAATATA
>CAJXPD010000521.1 GCA_913057785.1 uncultured Lewinella sp.
TACCGATATTGGAAAACAGAAATGGGCAGCACGTCGCATACCCAGACCGTTCAGTGCCATATTGGGTGATACTTTTGGGAATAAACAATATATAATTGAGAAATTACTCAAAGGATAGGTAGATTAGAAAAAGCAATAAGAGAGTTAGCATACAAAATCGAAAAAACCTATTGTGGAGAAGAGTTTTAGAAAATACGAAATGATATTGCCAACAACAGACTAAATATTAAAGTGAATTATAGTTTGATGACTACTGAGGAAAAATTTCAACGATGTCTAATGCAATTTGGAGAAATAGGAGTTAGAGTAAACCAATCAATTACCTATGAAATCTTGAGAAAAGATAGTCAATGGGCAGATTGGGAACTTGATGATCTAAGATTCAACGAATTCAAATTTTATCTATTTTGGTTATTGGGATTGCATACGAATATTAAAAAAGGTACAGTTGAAGAGGAGGAGTTGATCCCTTATAGCAAACAAGTATGGTACCTAGACTTCGAAAGAGATGGAGATGTTGAGTACGGAAATTTTATCAAGAGGCTGAATTTATTGGCCGAGAACAAATTTGACTTTGATGAAGTTGAGAACATTTTGCAACCTACATATGGTGTGAAATTTTTATATCGAGGGAAAAAATATGAATGGGATTTTGGGCATACAGATGATTGGATAAGTTGGAAATTCCTAGAGAAATTAGGACAACTTCCAGGGGTTAAGAGATTTGATACAGAAGAAAAAAATTATTACATGATCCAAGATGGACAAGGCGGGATAATCCATTATAATACGGCATCACATATTGAAAGGTTAGAAAAAATACTAGGGTTGAATAAAAAAATTGAGAAGTTATTTAGTTGGGAATGAAGTACGGCACTGAACAAAGCGTATGCGATCATGCTACCCATTATGTCAAATGAGAATGTGATTGAGAAGGAGTTGAATTTCGTCGAATAGCAACCGATATTGAAAACAAGAAAAAGGGTAGCACGTCGCATACCCAGACCGTTATATGCTACCTGGGAAAATATTCAGAATTACAGAACAAGATTGATATAATTGAAGTTGGTGATAAGTTGTAAAGAGGTTAAATCAGTGAATTTGTAGAATACATTTAGATGAGGAGAGCCCATTTAGTGATTATCGGACTTATTACATTTCTAACAAATTGCGATATTTCAAATAAAGAAAATTTCGAGAATTCCTGGACTCAGGATAATTACCAAATACAGAAAATAGTAAAAGAACAAATATCGGAATTATTGAATAACAGGTGTTCCAAAATAGATTATGAAGTAATAAATATTTATCCAAATATCGAGGAGCCTAGGGAAGATGATACATTGTATCTAATAAATATTCTAGAAGAAATTGGATACGAAATGACAAATTATGGAAGAGGTGATTGGACTGGGGGACCAAGAATTATAAGTTTCCATTATAAAAAAGGAAACTGTCTCTGTGAAGTAAGCAAATTGTACTATGGATCAAACAAAGTAATAGAAAAAATTACAGAACGAATTAATTGTATCGAAGATGATAAGTAACGTGAACTTGGGCAGCATACAACACAGTGGAGAGCGTCCATACGGCCGGTATGTGAAGGACAAATTGATTGATAAACAGGGTTGGATTACGACGAATAACAAAGTATATTGAAAAACAGAATTTCGGCCGTACGTCGCCTCCACGCACCGTTGCCAGCCATAGTGGGGCTAGGTTATAGATATCGAAGAACAGATCTATTTTAGGATAAACAACATATATATTTGGTGGCAGATCTTCTATGTGAACAAATTGATTTATTAGAACGAATAGGATTTAGGAAGACGAGTCTATTTGAAGAACGTATCCCTGTATTCTTGAATAGTAGTTTTGGTAAACCATATCCGATTGGTCAAAACAGATCGATTTATATATTGAGCATCAAGGATTCGGGGAATAGAAACCTGTATGTGAATAGATCCATATTTTGTAAAACAGGTATTTGTAGAGACAACATCTTTGTGGCAAACCACTTCCTGTATTCAAACTAGTTCCGGTATGTCAAGACAGATGAAATTGTTGAGGATAGCAGTTATTGGGTGAACAAGATTTTACTGGCAAACCGGATTCCATAACCAGTAAACAGAGAGATCAGCTGAAAAGTGAAGTATCGTCGAATAGATTCTTTTGTGAGAACAGATTTAGGATTGTCAAAATAACCATTTGTGTTAATCAGATCATCTATGGTTGAACACTATCATGTCTTTGAACAACAAATTAAAGTTGAGAATATTAACGAATAGAGATTCTTGCTAGGGTTGTACGGCTGGCAACAAAGCGTATGCGATCATGCTACCCTTTCTGCAAAAAAGATTTTGATTATAAATGGAGTTGAATTTCGGCGAATAGATCCCGATATTGGAAAACAAGAAAAAGGGTAGCACGTCGCATACCCAGACCGTTCGCTGCAAGCCTTAAGAAGAAAATGTAAGAAAGCAATACGATGATGTATAAACTATTGTTAATAGCGATATCATTACTAGTAAATACAGATAAAGACCTAATCGACCTGTTGAATACTGTAAAGGAAGGAGAGTTTGACCTAGAACAATACAAAGAGAAAATCAGAGATGATTATTGTAACAAATTCTTATTCAAAGGAGAGAGTGGATTGGAATGTAAATTCTCGAAATCAATTACAAAGAAATTTAGAGCGAAGAGAGTTCTTGTAACATCTGAACCTTCAATTTTAGGTGAAAAATCAATAAGCTTCATATTGTCAGGATATCCAAAGGACAGAGTTAAAACAGAGATGTATTTAGCCGAGGATTTTGAATTATTGTGCAAATCAATCAAGACCGAATTTACCCTGATAGATGAATCATTTTATGAAGGAGGAGAATCACAAGAGAATTTGAAAAGAGAATTCATAAGTAGAAATAATGTGACAATTATGGTCCAGAGATTATTTGGAGGATGTTTTTCTGATAAGCGAATAATTGTTTCAGTTGCAGAAGCGAATAGTCCAGATTGACAATAGAAAAACTGAGAGGTTAATGAAGTAATGTTAGTAACTGACTGGTAATCAAAAAGGTATTATAAACGATTAACTCTTTCTGGAGAATAAATTGAGTTGAAATCTTGGATAGAAATTCAAACTTGAAAAGAAGACGTATTAAAATGATAGATTGACTGGATCGAGGCCTTCAGCGAACAAAGCGTATGCGACCATGCCGCCATTTTGGAAAATTAGTAACTGATTGATAAGAGAGTTGAATTTCGTCGAACAGATACCGATATTGAAAATGTAAAAAGGCGTCACGGGCGCATACCCAGACCGT
>CAJXPD010000522.1 GCA_913057785.1 uncultured Lewinella sp.
GCTTCTTAAATCAGAAAAGTGAAATAGGATATCAAGTGAGGATTCTAAGAGGTAGTAAATCCTTACTCATTTTTTCTTTACTGTATAGCTAATTGTTACTTCTATTAATACAACAGATGAACGCACAGGAAGATTCCCTTAAGATACATTTTTTTTAGAATTTTAACAGCTGAGCGACAATTCTTTAACTCCTTGTTATTCTTCCTCTTGTAAAGGCTTCGGACGATCATTTTCTCGAATATCAGCCAGGAGCTTTTCCGTCTGTTCCTCAGGTTGTTTCCACCAGTCATATGTGGATAAATTTCGCACGTCGTAGCCGCTGTCTTTTAATTGTTGCTGATGCGTCATTTCCCAAGCAAAATTGGTGGTTTGGTTTTGAGCTAAAAAGCCATCAATTAGCCACAACATCGCCTCTTGCGGCTCTTCCTGTGGCAAAAGAATGATTGGTAAATTGACGCTATTCCAACTTTGATCCAACAGCAAGCGATCGGTACTGATGTGCGGTGCAATCCGCCAGGCTACCTCCTGTGAGAATGTCGTATCGGGCTTTTGCGCGGTCTCTTCGGTAGTTCTAGTTAGTTCTTCCCCTTCTGCCAGGCGCTGAACTCTTGTTAGATATAGGTGTATTAGGCTTAATTCTGGACTAATTGCAGATTTCCATTCTTCTTTCCATACTTTTTCCGGAATCGAGTGGTAAAACCTGCATTCGGAACGGGGAACATTTCTGAGTTGTTGAAGACCGGCCAAAAAAGCAGAATCATTTAATTGCTTAATCTTTCCAGTGAAGCTGCCCTTCACTCCGGTTTGCCCAAATACGGCAGACACCAAGACGATATCAAACTGCTTTTTACTGATAGCCGCTAGATGTAATATCTGCAATCCAGCTGCCTCCAGTTCCCGTACATGTTCATGTCCGGGTAAAGATTTTTGTTTTATCTGGTTTAAATAAGTCAGTAGTAGGTTTCGCTGCCCCTTGGTGAAACATAGAATCAATACGCTAGGGAATTGGCCTCCATCGTCTGAGGTGATCCCGTTCAGGGCTTGAAGGATCGCTTGTGCCTCCTCGTCATTCTTCTCCGCTGCTTCATCATATCTGCCATTGATGAACTCGTATCGGTAAGTTACTGCTGCGGGATTAGCTAGGCCATTATAGGCTGGATCGAGTATGCTTTGCCAGTAGGTTGAACGCAATGGAAAACGATTGATTTCGACCGAGGGCGTACTGCTATGTCGGTTAGAAAATAGCACTAATCGATCCGCCAACTGTGAAAAAATGTAGGGTGTGGACTTAACTTCTTCACTGCCGCCCCAGTATATCAGATAATCTAGTTTTTCTTGAGTTTGCTCAAAAAGAATACTGGCCTCCACTGGCGTGGTGAGGATTATCGGATAGATATCCGTCAGTACCCCAAGATCTTGGTCACAGCAAGCTAGAAGGCCCTCATAGCTAGGTTCTGGCGCCTTCAGCCAGTCTTTGAGCGCCCTGGCGTCTTGCTTTATACGCTTCAACCCTTCCTGTCTGCTTTCTGTTGCACTAACCCCCGTTTCCATCAGAAAGTCCTTTCGCACTTTTTCATCCAATTTTGCAAAGGAGGCAATCGGATCAGGGTTTGAGTCTAGTACCGGTTGGTAGTTTGAGGTGAGGCATTGTTCAAAATACCAGCTCTCAAAGGCGGCAAGCCAACTTTTCGGTCTGACTTTAACCAAGGCTGTTACGATTCGTCTTGCTAGTGCAGGCATGAGGAACCAGTGTTTTTGCCAATCAAAGAAGACCCCAAAATCCCGAAGATTAAGACGAGTCTGCTCCAACTGTTCCATACATTCCTGCAGGAATCGTTGCCGCTTGGGGAAGGTCAAGGTTTTACTTTGCACCGGAAGCTGATATAGACCAGAAGCATTTAATTCATCCAAAAAAATGTCGAACTGAGCCTCCAATTTCAGGACCTTATCTCGGTTGTCGGCTTCGGCATGGACGGTCTTGCTGTTGAGCCGAGCAACCTCTTCCTGGATATTCAGGCTTAGTCCGGCTCGCCACTGCTCCAAACTCTCCTGGTAGGCGGCTAAATTTTCTTCTAGTTGTTGAATTAATTTTCTGTCTCGGCCCTCCAAGAAGGTGTGCGCGAAAAAACTAAAGGAGCGGCTAACTTCCTCTAAGTTATCATACTGTTGCTCAAGATCCTCCTGGGCTTCTAAGGCCTGCTGAAATTTCTTGCTGATTGCCCCATACAGTTTTAGCGTAGTCTTGGCAGACTCCATGGTATCCCTGCTAAATCGCTGCTGATATTTTTCTAGGCTCTCTTTTAGCTGAATCAATTGCTTCTTTAAGACTTGGTAGGACTCATTGTGCCAAGTCATTAATTGATCACTATACTGATCTAGCTCCCCGATAAAAGCATATTGCAATTCTGTGGCCTTCGCCAGATACCGTTTCGTATTTTCTTGAATAAAGCTCAGGGCTTCCGCTCTCTCTTTGTGCAGGAATATACCTGCATTTAAATTGTTCAAGGGGTGAGCCAGGGTTCGAATCTGTCCAAATAGAGGTTCACTGCCTTCAATGGCTTCGCTCAAACGCTCCATTTCTTCAGGAGAAAAGGAAAAATCTTTAGGATCCAATTGACTGGCTAACAACTGTTTACCTTCCGTCCGCCCAGAACGCAACATAAAGGCCAATGTATCGATACGGCTAAAAGCTCCAAAAGCAGGTTTTCTGGAGGCTTGGTATAATTGGTCTAGCTTTTCTTTTTCCTTCTGCCATTTCGTTAACAAGTGCGCAAAATTCTTGTTGGCTGTAGATTTACCATTTCTACCGCCAGCATTCAGGGTTTTTATTTTTTGCTGAAGTTCAACTAGAATGGATTGCCCGTTACTAATCAATAGACTAAATGCGTCTAATCCAACTGACGCCAATTCCTTCTGCAACAGATGAAGATCATCCAACTTGGGTGCAAGAATGATCATCTTTTTGCGCTGGTATGCTAAGCTGGTAAGCAAGTGCATCAGGAGATAAGTTCGTCCACTTCCTTCCGGGGCTTCGATATGAGTTTCTTTAGCACTTAAGGCATGTTCAAAGGCTGCCGCTTGCCAAGGGTCTAGGATTTTTGGTCCAACAGAAAGTAATTTGGGAGTCCCATTTGGCTCCTGTTCTGTACGGTTTTCTCCCTCTACCTCCCAGTAGCGTTCTAACTTGAAATTGCCAAAAAGACCGGCCCAATGTATGTGTAAGTCATCCTCCGGAGAAAGTGAAAAGGCTTCCTCAG
>CAJXPD010000523.1 GCA_913057785.1 uncultured Lewinella sp.
AAGGTGGCGCCCTATCCGGACCAGAATGACTTTGATCCGGATTTGGATGAACGATTGACCAGTTTGTATCAGGTCAAACGCGCCCACGACTTTGTACGACACCGTTTCCCCACACTGGCCGATCAACCCATTGTGGAAACCCGGGTATGCCAGGTGACTAACTCTATTGATGGAAACTTCATAGTCGATCAGTATCCCGAAAGTCCGAATACTTGGATTATGGGAGGAGGATCAGGCCATGGCTTTAAACACGGACCAGCTGTTGGGGAGTATGCTGCTGCACGTATCTTGGGCCAAGCAGGAGAGGAGTTGTATGATAAGACCTTTAAGCTTAAGACCGAGGAATTTTAAAATAATAGAGATGATGTTATGGAGACTGTTATTGTTGGCAAGTATAGCCTTGCTATACGCTTGCGAGCAAGCTAGCTCATCAGGGCAGGTTACTGCGGATTCCGCTACTGACCACGTCCAGGATACTTCCGTCTTCCAGACCAACATGCAGTATGCACAACACTTATCCATTGCCTACCATGATGGCTACAACCTAGCACATATTAGCTTTCGGAGCGAACAAAGAGATATACAATTTGATCAAAAGATCGTACTACTCCAAGAAGGAACTACATCACCCGAACTCATTGGAGACCTTGAGAAAGCTTGGGTAGTAGAAGTTCCGGTGCAGACGGTCGCAGCAAATGATGATGGGGAAATCACGAGATTAAGCGCACTTGGACTTACCGATCAGATCGTAGCCATGGGTGGCGGTGGAATCTATGATGCTGAGCTACGGCGACGATGGGAAGAGAAAAAGATTGCCTCAATTGGTTACAGCTTTCACCGGGCTCCTCAGCCGGAGGTCTTACTGGCCCTTAATCCAGATCTGTTACTCCTATACGCCTATGACCACAAGCGAATAGAGTCTCTGGAACGTTGTCGAGAACTAGGCATCAATGCCATTCCACAGTTTGCCTGGGCAGAGCCTAGTTTTCTGGGAAAAGCAGAATGGATCAAATTCACTGCTTTATTCTTCAATAAGGAAAAAGAGGCTGAGGAACTATTCGCCCAGATTGAAGACCGTTGCCAAGAATTGATGCAACTAAGCGCGGAACAAGCCACCAAGCCCAGTGCTTTTATGCTCTATCATCCCTCTTCCGAGAGCGATTGGTCGGCACATCGCAACGACTTTTATGCCTCATTCTTGTCTGCCGCCGGGGCAATTAATGTGTTAGCGGATGAAGGTCCGTCTCATCCGGTCGGCATGAATAATGAATCACTTCTGACAAAGGCCAAGGACGCAGACTTTTGGTTGATTAATAGCACAAACGACCAAGATTGGCCACCTGCCACCTACCTCCAAACTTTCCAGTCCTATCAAAAGCAAAATGTTTTCCATTATCAAAAACGGACCCGACATGAACACGATGCTTATGATTGGTATGAAACGCCAGAAGTGAGACCGGATCTGGTCTTAGAAGACCTCGTATCCATCTTTTACCCTGAGCTATTGCCCAATCACGAATTACTATTCTTTGAAAAGGTACAGCTCAGTAAACATGAAACTAATATGAATTAATCACAAAGCCAGCCTAAAGCCTTCTGTATGAAAAACCTTATGCTTCTAGTCCTACTATCCATTTTAATGGGTTGCCAAAACTCGGAAACAGCTACCATTGGGCAGCAGGCCTTCCCGGATTTTGAAGTAAGCAAGGATTACTTCACGCAAAAGGCCTCCATAGAATACGCCAAGAATTTTACGGTAGAATATCACAATCACTATAAAGTGGTGCGGGCGAAGGTAGGTTTTGGAGCAGCCCATCAAGATGCCGACTCCGTAGCTTGGGAGCGTGCATTTACGGATGTCATGGTATTGGTTCAAAGAGGTACCCCTGCTCCACCCTTGGAGGGGGAATTGGCTGGAGCCCAGATTATCGAAATTCCGGTAAATACGATCGCAGGAAATGCAGATGACGCACCAACCCGTTTTCTAGCCCTAGGGGTGGGTGATAAATTGGTGGGCCTAGGACACGGAGATGTATATGACGAAGGCTTACGGAAACGGTTCTTGGAGGGAGAGTTTGCTGCGATCGGAGCCTCCTGGCACACCGGCCCAAATCTAGAAGTATTATTAGAAACCAAACCTGATCTGACCCTGCTGACAGCCGCTAGTCTCACCCAATCCGAAGGCATCCAACAGACCCGAAAATTAGGCTTAGCCGCTGCCCCTGAGTTCTCCTGGAGTGAAGTGAGTTACTTAGGACAGCTGGAATGGATAAAATACGATGCCTTGTTTCTCAATGCAGAAGCGCAAGCCACTCGTTTCTTCGAAGATATCAAAAAGCGGTGCGAGGAGCTTAAACAACTGGTTGCCCAACAAACGGAAAAACCGGGTGTCCTTTGGGGAATGCATAGTAAGAGTGGCAACTGGACGGTACGTGCTAATGGCGGCATAGCAGAGTTAATCGAGGCCGCTGGAGCTAAGAACCCTTTTGCAAACAGCCAGGCCGCCATTACGGAAACAAGAGCGAATGGCTTATCTGAAGGTATCCCCATATCTGATGAAATTATTCTGACTCAGGCGGATGAAGTAGACTTCATTATTTCCTTCCAATCCACGACGGATAATTGGCCTCCTACCAATTATATGAATACCTTTCCCGCCTTTCGAAATAAAGGTCTATACCATCATTTCAAAAGATACCGAGACTATGGCGCCCACGATTGGTACCAGACCGCCTCTATGCGACCAGACCTCTTGCTGATGGACTTAATTAAACTCTTTCATCCTGACATACTGCCCAAGCACGAATTATTTTTCATGGCACCAATTGAGATCATATGAAAAACATCTATTTACTTGTATTGTCTCTCTTCCTGCTATTCAGCTGTAGTCCGAACGTTCCCAAGGACGGAACTGGAGAAGCAAGTGCCTCTACGGAAGTTGAGCAACAGCTGGCCTTTACGGAAAAGGCAAAGCCAAAATATGCGAAACATTTTAGCGTAAGCTACCACGACAATTACAAGCTTGTCCGAACCAATGCTACTTTTTACCCAAATGGGAAGGAGGCTGAAAGCAAAAGCCAGGACGACGTCTTGGTTTTGGTCCAAAAAGGTACAAACCCGCCACCACTTGAAGGTGAATTAGCAAGTGCACAGGTACTCTATATACCAGCAGCCACGGTGGCCGTCAATGTACAACACTCCGAAAGTTTCCTACGAGAACTCGGACTCGTAGATCGCATCAACGCTATTG
>CAJXPD010000524.1 GCA_913057785.1 uncultured Lewinella sp.
CATGGCCGTTAAGAAAGCTACGTAAAGTCCCCTCAAAACTGCTGCATTAAAGTAAGCTTACTGATCACCTGTTGTTCGCTTAGGTTTCGGTCAAAACTGTTAACTTGAGTATCATTAAACACGAGATACAGGAAGGAAAGCGGACGATATTCCCAACTGGCCCGAATATTCCAGCGCCCCTGCTCATCAAAGGAGTTATACTGATAAAACGCGGATAGTTGGAGTCTAGGGCTAGCCGCAATCCGTATCCCCCCTGTTACCAGATGTGTTTGCAAGTCTTGATTTTCAATTCCAATATTTTGTAAGTCGTTATATTCATATTCAGCTGTAAACGCCAGGTGAGGTAGAGGCGCAAAACGCGTGCTGGCTGTGATCGTTCTTCTTGTTCCATCGTAAAAACTTCCCCAATCTAGACGCCCAGTAAGTGAAAGGGGTTTGGAAGCATCAGTCCTAAATCGGATATACTGTCTAAGGTAAAAATACCGGTCTTGTTGGATGCGTAGACCCAGTGGTGAAAAATCAAAATTGATGTTTTGCCAGGTGGGCAGAAGCGAGTATTCCAAAAAGCTATTATCTCCAAAGTAGATGTAGACCGGAAAGATGTAAAGGCTGGCCTGCTGAAAATTTCCAGGCTGATTAGCGTCATGATAGTAATTAAAGTAAACTCCGGGATCATATCGCCTGATCCAGGGTATATTTTTTGGGCGCCAGATATAAAAACCGCCAGGGTTGTGCCAGATAACATTATTTTGAAATACAAATCCCATATCGGGCTTATAATTCTCCGTCACAAAACTAGTTCGCCAAAACATGTAAAGATCATTTGCAGAGTATACCGCGCTAAATCGTCCTGCTAAACCAATGGTATCATTTGAATTATCTCGCGCTCCAGATAGCATATAGGAGATCGTGAGTTCATCCTTCGGGCGGATTAAGCCATCTATCGTCAGTGTAGTATTATTGCTCTGCGTCATACCTAGGTCCGAAGAGGCTTCATCCAGTCTATGCGTCAACATCACACCAACATTATTTTCCTTCCCATAGTTATGCAAATAACGAGCCACTCCAAAGCTGGCGGCAGGAGAATTGGGAGTTTCAGCTTGGTGAATATATAATCCAGCAATGGAGCGATTCTCATCCCGCATGGTGTAACGGGTGCCAGCATTGAGCCGGGCAGGTTTTGAATTGAAACTCCCTTGCAAACCAATTCTACGGCTGAAGAAAGGAACAATGGCTCTGTTATCCGAACCCGCCCAAATACCAGAATTTTCCAAAAAGAACTGCCTGCGTTCCGGGAAAAAGATATTAAAGCGTTCCAAGTTATTGACTGCCCTATCCACATCCGCCTGCGCAAAATCTGTATTAAAGGTCAAGTCTAATACAGACCTGGGGTTGATTGCCCACTTGACATCACCTCCTAGTTTGATATCGCTGTCCGTCGTATTGTCATTCCCAAGTGCAAGGTTTTCATATTAATAAAGCTAATAAGGCTCTATCCTCACATTGGAACTTGGCTCGGGTAACTCTATCCCTTTCAATTGGGCAGCGTAGGTCATTCGATAGGGGGAAAAAGATTGAGGAATAGCGGGGAATACCGTCTGCTCATAATCTCTCCGGGCTAAACGAGAAAAAGTAATCCCCCAAACTGCAGTAGCACTTTCCGCAGGAACTTCATAACGAAGCGATTTGAAGGGTATCGCAAACTCAGCATAATAACCGGTATCCGTTCTATGTGTCCGAACCTTCCATAGTGCATTCCAATCACTATCTCTGTTGGTGTCATTGAAAGCCTGAAGGTCTCCTTGATTTCCGTATGGAGTAGTTTGAAAGGAAACGCAGTACTGCTTTAGATTTTGCGGGTCTAACTGTACATAAAAGATGTCATTTTCATAATATTGGAAATCCCTTCGTAAATCTTGTACACGAACCCCCTTTTGACCTAAGGAATCCTGGCAGAAAGCGCCAATGTAAAGGTTCTTTTCATCATACAGCAGCCTCACCTCAGTCTGATGTCGATATGATCCCCCTTGTCGAGGTTCCATTCGAAAGAAGTCGGTGATAGGGGAAGCATTTTGCCACTCCAATTCTGACAATTTACCGTCCACTTTTATAATGCCTTCGACCTTCTGTGCAAAAATGGTAGGAGCTTCTTTGGGTGGGGGGAAATTCCCACTTTCCTGAGTAAATAAACAAATGGTGAGTAGACAAAAAAAGGCTACTGAAATAATGGCTCTCATAACTTGGCTTATATTCTAAAGTCCTAGGAGACAACCACTAATCTTGGGCATAGAATAGGATTGTATAACAAATCTACAATTTAACTGCAACAATATTGCATGTACTCAAACTTGCCAATGAGACTTTGTTATAGGTGCAGAATAGGAACAGATTTCTTGTAAATCTGCTGCATTCTCATTCAAATTAGTTAACTAGGTTTACTATTTTGGCAATGGCTAAAAACCAATTACTCGCGGCTCATCTCCGTGAGAAAAAGTCGATTAGATGTTTTAGAACCTTTATTTGATCACAAACAACAAGACAAATAATCCAATGCAAACAACTGATAAAACCGCTAAGGAAATCTACTTTGAAGTAAAGGCCAACCCTGCCCGTAAACGCTTTGGGTTCGGTCAAAAAGCGGCCTTAGTCAATATTGATCTTCAGAAGGCCTATACTAGAACCGACTTATTTGCTACGGCCTATGAAAATGATCCGAAGCAAATGGATTATGTCAATGGACTGGTACAGCGTTTTAGGCAACTTAACTGGCCTGTCGTTTGGACTTATGTAGCCTATGTAGGCTCTGGTGAAGATGCTGGCGTATGGGGCACGCGGACCGATACCCCTAATAGTCTCCAAAATATCAAATACGGTTCAGTGCGATCAGAATTGGATGATCGTTTAGATGTAAATCGAGAAACGGATATCATTTACGATAAGAAGATGCCTTCGCCCTTTTTTGAGACCCCACTGCAATCCCTATTGATCTGGCATCAGGTAGATACTATTATCCTTACTGGAGGTTCGACCTCTGGTTGTGTGCGAGCGGCAGGGGTTGATTCTTTATCCAGAGGGTATCGGACCGTTGTTCCGGAAGAATGTGTGGCCGACAAGCATGAGAGTTATCACTATGCTAATCTGACAGATCTGTCGCTTAAATATTGTGATGTGATGGGGGTGCAAGAGGTGTATGCCTGGTTAGATGAGCAGATTGGTTA
>CAJXPD010000525.1 GCA_913057785.1 uncultured Lewinella sp.
GGCCTCCCGCATCGGGTTATACCCAATTGACTGATCAATCTGCTTTTAGAATTGGAGGAGAGAAACCTTAGCTTGACGACTAGGGTGGCAAACACCGACCAACAAAAACTACTCAAACTCCCAGCCCGTGTGGGTGTTTTTCACCCACACTATCCACAGCAAAAACCTTCAAAACTCAGATCTATTGATCCAGCATAACAGGGGCCAGCCAGCGCTCCGCTTCTTCTTGACTCATGCCTTTTCGCTTCGCATAGTCTTTGACCTGGTCTTTGGTAATTTTCCCGAGGCCAAAGTATTTAGCAGACGGATGAGAGAAATACCAGCCACTGACCGATGCAGCCGGATACATGGCACAGCTCTCCGTTAGGGAAATGCCAATGTTTTCTTCCACGTTCAGTAGTTGGAAGAGGGTCTGCTTCTCCGTGTGTTCTGGACAGGCCGGATAGCCCGGAGCAGGTCTGATACCTTGATACTTTTCGGCAATCAATTCGTCATTCTCCCATTTTTCAGCGGCGGCGTAGCCCCATAAGTCCTTTCTAATGACCTCGTGCATGTATTCTGCTGAGGCTTCCGCCAAACGATCGGCTAAAGCTTTGAGCAAGATGGACTGATAATCATCGTGCTGAGCCTCAAAGGCTTTGATCCACTTCTCAATACCAACGCCAGCAGTTACAGCGAAAGCTCCTATGTAGTCATCTTTCCCCGTTTCTTTCGGGGCGATGAAATCTGCTAAACTATGATTGAAACGTCCGGCGGCCTTTTGCTGTTGCTGTCGCAAATGGTGGAGCACCGCCTTGACTTCCTGACGATTATCATCTTCATAAACTGCTAGATCATCATGTGAGATAGCATTAGCGGGGAACAATCCAACGACTGCCTTGGCTGTCAACCATTTCTCATCAATGATACGTCGAAGCATGCTTCGTGCATCATTATACAACTTCTGTGCCTCCTCCCCTACTATTTCATCTTGCAGGATAGCCGGAAACTTGCCCGCTAGCTGCCAACTGGAAAAGAATGGTGTCCAATCAATGTACTGCGTTAGTGTTTCGATGGATAGTTCATTAAATACCTTAACCCCGGTAAACTTAGGCTTAGGCGGCTCATAGCCATCCCAGTTTAGCTTTAGTTTATTTCTACGTGCCGCAGTTAGCGGAAGATACTTCTTATGGGAGGTTCTGCCTGCCCTCTGCTCTCGAATCGTCTGGTAGGAAGCCTTTACATCTAAAATGTAATTGGAACTAACATTCTGGTCTTCACTTAAAAGGTTAGAAACCACTGTGACGGAACGAGAGGCGTCCAAAACGTGAACGATTGGGCCTTCGTAAGCCGGTTCGATCTTGACAGCCGTATGGGTCTTAGAAGTCGTTGCCCCGCCAATCAGTAGTGGCAAGGTAAATCCACGTCGCTGCATTTCTTTGGCTACATATACCATCTCATCTAAAGATGGCGTAATCAAACCACTTAAGCCAATGATATCTACCTGCTCTTGTTCAGCTATATCCAAAATCTTGTTGGCAGGCACCATCACACCTAAGTCGATAATTTCATAATTATTACAACCTAGTACTACACCAACTATATTCTTGCCAATATCGTGTACATCTCCCTTCACCGTAGCTAAGAGGATCTTACCCTTAGTACTTTTCCCTCCTTCTGCCTTTTCAGCTTCTATAAATGGAGTCAAGAACGCTACGGACTTTTTCATTACCCGGGCACTCTTTACCACCTGAGGCAGGAACATTTTACCCGAACCAAAGAGATCGCCAACGATATTCATGCCGTCCATCAAAGGACCTTCAATCACCTGCAAGGGTCGATCGTATTTCTGCCGCGCCTCCTCGGTATCTTCATCTACATAGGTAGTAATTCCGCGCACCAAGGCATGGGCCAAGCGCTCCTCAACCGTACCTTCTCTCCAGCTCAAATCTTTCTGGACCGCACGCCCTCCGTTGGTACCTTTAAGTTGTTCGGCAAATTCTGTAAGTCGCTCTGTGGCATCCTCTCTCCTATTAAAGAGTACATCCTCTACTCGTTCTAGCAGATCTTTCGGGATTTCTTCATACACCTCAATCATACCCGCATTAACAATTCCCATATCCATTCCTGCTTGGATGGCATGATAAAGGAAAGCGGAATGCATGGCTTCACGCACCACATTGTTTCCTCTGAAGGAGAAAGATATATTACTAACCCCGCCACTGATCATCGCACCTGGGCACACTTCCTTGATTTGACGAGTTGCCTCAATAAAGTTGATGGCATATTCATTGTGTTCCTCAATTCCAGTAGCAACGGCGAAGATGTTGGGGTCGAAAATGATGTCTTGAGGAGGGAAGCCTACTCGATCCACCAAGATATCATACGCTCTCTTGCAAATTTCCACTTTCCTTGTAATGGTATCTGCTTGCCCTTGCTCATCGAAGGCCATGACCACTGCTGCTGCCCCATAACGACGTACCAATTTAGCCTGACGAATAAACTCCTCTACTCCTTCCTTCATGGAGATAGAATTCACCACACACTTTCCTTGCACACACTTAAGTCCCGCCTCAATCACACTCCATTTTGAGGAGTCAATCATGATGGGCAATTTTGCGATATCCGGTTCTGCCATGACTAAGTTCAGAAAGTCCCGCATGGCCTGCTCTGAGTCGAGCAGTCCCTCATCCATATTCACATCGATGATCTGGGCTCCACCCTCTACCTGATGCTGTGCCACACTAAGTGCTTCAGCCAAATCTCCCTCTTTAATCAAACGGGCAAATTTTCGAGAACCAGTAACATTGGTTCGCTCTCCGACATTCACAAAGTTGGTCTCAGGACGAATGACCAAGGGTTCAAGGCCGCTGAGTTGGCTGTAAGCTGATGGAGCAGCTACTTTCCTGGGTTGCACCCCTTCTACTCCTTTGACCATCGCCGCAATATGATCTGGCGTAGTACCACAACAACCTCCAATCAAATTCACGAACTTACTGGAAGCAAAGTCTCGAATATATTGACTCATTTCCTCAGCTCCTTGGTCATACTCCCCAAACTCATTAGGCAAACCTGCATTAGGATAAGCACTAACGAAGCAAGTTGCAACTTTAGATAAGGCCTCTAGGTGTGGGCGCATTTCCTCAGCCCCTAAGGCACAATTGAGACCAACACTGAGTAGGTTCATATGACTGACAGA
>CAJXPD010000526.1 GCA_913057785.1 uncultured Lewinella sp.
TGGGCTCCTTAGAATGAATCGCAACTTGCATTAATTAAGATCAATCTATGGATTACCTCAGCATAAATAAGTCGACCTGGAACGAGCGAACCGATGTGCATTTTCAATCCAAAATGTACGATGTAGAAAATTTTATTCGAGGAGGGAATGTGCTCAATAGCATTGAACTGGAATTGTTAGGAGACATCAAAGGGAAGCGTATTTTGCACCTTCAATGCCACTTTGGGCAGGACACGATATCCCTTTCGCGAATGGGTGCTGAGGTAACCGGCATTGATTTCTCTGACAAGGCCATTGCACGCGCTCGGGAGTTAGCAGCGCAGACCCAATCTGACACGCGCTTTGTGTTATCTGATGTATACCGCTTGCCGGAGGTTTTGGATGAAAAGTTCGACATGGTCTTTACTTCTTATGGTACCATTGGCTGGTTGCCAGATGTAGAGCGCTGGGCAGCAGTGGTAGGTCATTTTTTGAAGCCCGCCGGCACCTTTGTTTTTGCGGAATTCCACCCAGTAGTTTGGATGATGAGTGATGATTTTAGCAAAATCGAATATCGATATTTCACGGACGAACCTATTGTGGAAGAAAGTGAGACCACCTACACGGGCGGTCAATTATCCAAGAGCATGAAATCGGTGGGCTGGAATCACGGTATGGCAGAGGTAGTGCAGGCCTTATTGGATCAAGGCATGCGCCTGGATTCCTTGCGAGAGTTTGATTACTCCCCTTATGATTGTTTTGATAAGGTAGTGGAAGTGGCTTCTGGCAAATATCAGATCAAAGGCTTGGAAGGGAAAATCCCTATGGTATACGCATTGAAAGCGACTAAGGCATGACCTTGGAACATATCTACAATACTCAGTCCTACATTCAAGAGCACTATAATCAACCCTTGTCTATAGCACGCTTGGAGCAGCTATCTTTTTATTCCTATCGGAACCTCCAACGCATCTTCAAGTCGGTCTATGGAGAGACTATCGGTGCTTATCAAAGTCGATTGAAGTGCGATCACGCCTTCAAAAAGATTCTCTTCTCGCAGATGCCCATCTCAGATATTGCCCTAGAGGTGGGGTATGCTGATCTACAAGCTTTACGCAAAGCCTTCAAAAAACGCTACGGCTTCCCCCCCAGCGAAGCGCGTAATAATAGGAAGACATTGCTAGCCGAAGACCTGCCAGCCATAGAACTACGGCCTCCCCCCAATCCTGATATCGTACACTTAGCAACTCAAAATATCTACTATCTCAGTAAGCAAACAGCCTACGAAACTAGAGCGATCGACGAGCTTTGGGACGAGTTGTTGGCCTACGAATTCGCAGAGGAGCTATCCCATTACTACGGGATACTAAATGACGAACCCCTCATCACCGATGATATTCATTGCCGTTACGATGCAGCTGTAACCCAAGCTGATACCGGCCAACAACTTCCCACCAAGGAACTAAGAGGAGGGGCCTACGCCCGCTTTCAACACCAAGGTAGCTACGACGATATAGAGAATACCTACGATGTCATCTTCCGGGATTGGATCTTGCAAACCGAGCTAGAGATCAGCAGCGAGCCGATCATTGAGCAATACGTCGTGACTGAAGAGCATACGGATGATCCCAACGAATATCTTACCTACATACTCATTCCCTTGGTCCAATAACAATACTCGTCTTGCAAGGAATGCTGGAGCCCAATCTTCTGGAGTCCTAAATTAGCAGATGCACCTTAGTGGGCGGCCTGGCAAAAAACAAAGGCATTTTCAAAAAACCAATTTTTATTTCTCCCACCTTGTCCATTTTGGACTACCCACCCCCTCCTGCATACCCATACTTTTGTTGGGAACAAATTCTTATTTTACCAAAGTACATACCAAGATGAGAACGTCCATGTTTTTAATCCTAATGAGCTTAGTAGCCTTAACCAATTGTCAATTATTGCGAGATATGGAAGAACCTCCACAGCCTGACCTAGGAGATGATACCTATACCATGCCGGGAGAGGATGAGCCCCATGAAGGAACCTGGTTACAATGGCCGCATAATCATACTTATGCAGGACATGCGGAGCGCCATGATATCACCTTTATCGCCATTACTAAGGCATTGCATATGGGCGAGCGGGTACATATCATTGTGTATGATCAAGTTGAGGAGCAAAGAGTTCGAGGGTTACTTCAGGAAGCACAGGTAGACCTTGCACAGGTAGACTTCTATCAGTGGAAAACGGATGATTATTGGGTGAGAGACAATGGCCCAATCTTCACTTTTGATAAGAATGAACAGCTAATGGTGCAAGATTGGGGCTTTAACGGCTGGGGAGAGAAGACGCCCTTTCAATACTGCGATCAAATACCCGCCAAGGTATCCGATAGGTTGAATTTGCCCAAGGTCATTGTGTCAATGGTCAATGAAGGTGGCTCGGTCGAAATCGATGGCCATGGCACTTTAATGGCCAAGAAAAGTTCGATACTAAATAGTAATCGAAATCCAGGTATGACACAAGCAACTGCCGAAGCTTATTTTCGTCAATACCTGGGTGTCACTAACTTCATCTGGCTAGACGGGAAAGCTGGTCAAGAAATCACGGATGATCATATAGATGGTACGGCCCGTTTTGCCAATGCACATACGATTGTGACTTATGAAGAAGAAGAGTCGGACCCCAAAGAATATCGTCAGCTAGTCGAAGCCAGGAATGTAGCAGGCCAAGCCTATGATATTGTGGAATTACCGTTAACCCGTTACCGCTTGCCTAGTTCTCAAGAGTATGGCATCTACATTAACTTCTACATCGGGAATGAAGTGGTTTTAGTACCCAATTTTGAAGATCCTCACGATGAAATCGCCAATGCTAGAATACAAGCGATATACCCAAACAGACGAGTGATAGGAATTCCGGCGATTGAACTGGGACTAGATGGAGGCGGGGTACACTGTGTGACACAACAGCAGCCGAAAGTACGGTAGCTTATTGCCGCTGAGAACTTATTGATAAAATCTAAATGAGCCTGACATTTCATTGATTTATACCCAGCTTAGTGAGTTGTCAGGCGCTTGAATATTTAGAAACTATCTAAAAAATATCCTTTGCGTTGCAAAAGGATTTTTTGAAACCATATTTCGTTGCAAAAAAGCGTCGCGTAGCTATGGCTATCCGGCCTGGCGGGCCCGACAGGTGCTC
>CAJXPD010000527.1 GCA_913057785.1 uncultured Lewinella sp.
GTTGTACAACATTCTTTGTATTATCCTTTCGATCAGCCATAAGGATTTTGACAACATCAATCAACTCCCCGCCATGAGAACCTCCAGTCGAGAAGAGATCTTCCGGAGGTTGAGTTTAGCGGCCGATTTGATTTATGCCCATTACGATCAAGCCCTAAGCCTAGAAGAGCTAGCGCAATGTTCCTTCTTTTCTAAATTTCATTTCCTCCGCCTATTCAAAGTAGCCTTCGGTCAAAGTCCTCATCAATTTATCACGCAAGTGCGCATCCAGAAAGCTAAAGAATGGCTGGAATATACCGATTGGCCTATCCATCTGATAGCTGAAAGCATTGGCTTGGAAAACACTAGCTCATTTAGTAGGCTGTTTCGCCAAAGGACCAGTATGTATCCAACTACTTTTCGCTCAATGAGCAGAAAATAGCAATTTTAGTCAACGGAAAAGCCCGAGCTTTCCCACAGTTTTGCTGCAAAAAGTTTCTATGTTTCAATTAACGCAATTCGGATTTATAGCCCTCTCAGTTTTCTGTGTTCTATACATTTATCGACAACTAGATTCGGCTTTGCCAAAAACATCCTTCTCTCTCGATAAGCAAAAGCGGATCAAGCGCCAGTTTGTAGGAACAGTAGTGGGTTGGACTACTCTGATCAGTCTGTTGGCTTGGAGTCAATTCTTTGCCAATTTCGATTCCCTTCCTCCAAGGCTGTTCCTCGTACTTCTTGTCCCCTTACTTAGTGCCATTGGCTTAAGCTTATTTTCTACTACCCTTAAAGAAATCCTAGGACAGATTCCTCCTGAACGACTCATCTACTTACAAAGTTTTCGAATCGTTGTGGAAGTCTTGATCTGGTTACTTTTTGTGCAAGAACTGCTACCGGTACAAATGACGTTCGAAGGGATGAATTTCGATGTGCTCTCTGGTTTATTGGCCCCCATTGTAGCTTATTATTGCTTTACGAAAGCCCGTTGGCCGAAGTGGGTAGCAATCGCTTACAATATCCTTGGAATCATCTTGGTCTTCACCATCGTGACCATTGCTATTTTGTCTTTTCCTACCCCGTTTCGCTACTTCATGAATGAACCTGCCAACCGCATTGTGGCTCAATTTCCTTTTGTATGGCTGCCAGGCATACTGGTGACGGTAGCGTACAGCATGCATTTCTTTTCGCTGAAGCAATTGCTGTCTTCGTCTCCTGCAGGTTCATAGATGTCATGTTTCGTACTTGACAGCACGATAAATCCGGGCTTGATGCAGGGCTAAGCAGATTTTGTCCCTACGGGACAGGCGTGGATGGGTACTTCTTTGGCCGACCTCCACACACCTCAATAGAGCTTAGGAGGGGATTATAATAGATCATAACCTAGATCTAAAATGATGTCCCGTAGGGACTACATATGCCTAGCCAAGATATACGCCCCGTTTGTGCCGTAGGTACAATATATAAGCCTGAGGGACTGTAAGGGTACAATTCGCTTTGCTGAATTGATCGTAGCAATCTTAGAGCTCCTCAGATGAAGTGACCTTTTCGATTCGAAAATCAATGGCGGATAAGCCTGTGACATCATAATGCTCCACCCTAAAACGGTGCTGACCATCCAAGGATAACTCGATTTCTTTCACTGCTGATTCGTGCGCTTCCCAATGGTCTATTTTGAGTTCGTCATCGATGTAAAAACGAAGTCCATCATCGCTACTAATGATGATCCGATAGGTGCCGGGTGTGAAAGTAGGTTCAGCTGTGGCCAGGGTAGCGAAGTAGTCGGCCGGAACGCCCGCTTTGGGGCTTCGCCACCAGTGGTAGACCAGTTCCCTTTTTTGCTCCTGGGCAAGCGGCTCTTCGTTTACCAGTTCCCGAAAGGAGGGGTAAGGCTGCTGCTCCGCTGGTTCATCATATCCATACCAAGAAACTTGCCAATCAATCGGCTTTTCGAATCGCTGAAAGGCAAAGGGAACAACTGCGCCTTTCGGCACCTCCTGCCCAAACTGACCCTTGAAGGCCTCGCCAATAAATTCAAATTGGATCGAGAATTCCGGGTTTTCTTTATCTCGCCGAGCTTTGAAGGTCGCTGGGAAGGTACCCGTTTTCGGATTCAGTCCGGTGAGGCCTTCTCCACCAACTGCTTTCCAATTGCCCTTAGGCCCCATCAGCAAAAAGATATATTCCTCTTCATTAATCTCTCGTAGCCAGATGCTGGGATACTGAAAATTATAAGGTCCCCATTCATTCATCAAAATGTACTGTTTGCCTCGAGGATGCTCCTCCGGTAGGATGGCATCAATCCCATCAAGCAAGGGTGGTGGCATAAAGTCATAGGCGCCCAACAAGACATGATTGGTATCCACTTCTGCATTGGATAGAACCTCATTTCGCGGAGCAAATCGTCTCGCACTCCCCCAAGCTCTTCCTTCAAAAACCTTGTTATCGACTAACTGCAGCGCTGAATTGGGCTGATCCTCCTGTAACAATTGATCGTATCCCAAAAGGATATTTCCTACTACTTCTATCGAATCCGATCCCGCAATTTTCAAGGGTGTCCCGACTTTTGAAAATAGATTATCCTTTATGCGATAATCTTCGCTATCTACTTCCCGGGCCTTTGCATATCCCCAATCTGACGGCTGCTGCTCACGTTCCCAAATTTGCACGCCCGTTTTCACAGCGTGAAAACGATTCCTTTCGATGCGATTATCCTGTCCGTGTTCAATGGCTACGCCAAAGTCACATGAGGCGATCTGATTTCCAGCTATCGTTGATTCATAGCTATATCCTCCCCAGACACCATAACGACAGTCCTCCATCACATTGTTGATGATCCGATTGCGGCTGAAAGTAATCTCTACCCCATTTGTTGGAGCTTGGGAGAAATCATTGCCGTAGATCAGGTTATCGTTACACCCTCCCTCTCCCGTATCCATGGTCGATTGACCCGCCCATAGGAAGAAGCCATCTCCTGAATGGGTGGCGGAGTTGTAGGCAAAGGTGTTTTCGTGACTTTGTTCATAGCACAGTATACCAGCAGAATCCTGTCCTCGTTGGTATTTTCCATGGCTATACCCCCGAACATTCCAGTCTAAGCGATTGTGCATGACACGATTCTCACTGGAACGATACAAGCCTATTCCAAGCCCAGAATTAAATTGAATGGTATTGTTGTAAAAGA
>CAJXPD010000528.1 GCA_913057785.1 uncultured Lewinella sp.
ACTATCAAAAATCTTTTTGAGATGGCTTCTAGTGAAAAAGGCTTGCGAGGGCGATTTGGCCAGTCATATGGCAGGGCTACCAAATCCTTGTAATTTTGGAAAAACTAAGGACGCTATGGTGAAACACTTTTGCTATTCGATTGCCAGCCTGCTGCTGCTGGGAAGTTGTTCTACTGGGGGGACTGATCTATCGGGTGAGTCTCCTGTTACCACGATAACTCATGGCCCAATCCTAGGTCACATAACCGATAATTCGGTGCGAATATGGGCACGTACAAGCCAGCCCGCTTCCTTAGAAATCGAGGCGGTTGAAATGGAGGAAGGAGCACAGATAGTTAATTGGCTGTCCAACCCCCAGGTATTTACCCTAAGTACAAGCCTGGAGAATGACAATACCGGGTCGGTTGAATTGCAAGGATTAAATTCCGATACTAAGTATGCTTTTCATCTGCTGCTAGGGCAACAGGAAATCGAAGGGAGCTTCAGAACGCTACCTAAGGCCGAAGATTACCGAGATAACACTTATAACCCACAGGGCCTATTCAACTTTCAGTTTGAATTTGGGTCTTGTGCCAGCCAAAATCCAAAGAACGGTATTGGGTATAGCCTGCCTGTCTACACGACGATGCTAGAACAGCTCAAGGACCAAGTGCATTTTGCCATCATGAATGGCGACTGGCTATACGAGGAAAAACGAGACTACCCAGTCGCATCATGGATGAGGCAGCTCGGTCTTGATGAAAGTAATCTTCCCAAAAGCGTACAAGTTGCGCCTACCATTGTTGGGGTTTGGGAAAACTATAAAACCTATATGTCGAGGGGTCAAAATCTGATGGATTGGCACCGGCAGGTCCCATCCTATTTTACTTTTGATGATCACGAATTGATCAATGATATCTGGGGTGCAGGCTCTACGGGGCATCGTGACCGCCGTGCCGTATTTCGCGATATTGGAGTGGCTGCCTGGTTTGATTATCTGGGATGGGCGGACCCGATAGCCTTCGAGCAAGAGGTTACCTTTGGGAAGGCTGAGCTGCAACAAGGAAGTGATATCTTGCACGATCCCAGTCAGGATTTCACCCAACTGGATTGGGAACAAGCTGCCAATCTGCACGTTCATTGGGGAACGGCTACGGCTGGCGTGGATGATATCAAGTTGGACGTAGATTCAGCAGGGGACCCTAATTCTAGAGTTTATGCTATTGAGGAAGTGATCGATCAGAACCGACTGCGCCTTGATCCTCCGGCCGTGGCAGACGGGAGTGTAAGTTACTCTATAGGGAGGAAATCCTACTCCAAATTTACAGTAAGTAATTGTGACTTTTTCCTACTAGATACCAAAACCTTTAGAGAGTATCACGATACCCGAAATCGTGACAAGCCGGGCCTAAGCATTCTTGGTCAGGACCAGCGAGAATGGTTGATAGAGTCGATGCAAAATAGCCCAGCAGATTTTTTCTTTGTGGTTTCTACCGTCCCGTTTATGATCCCGCATATCGGAGCGGGTGGTTACGCTATGGCGAACAACAAAGATGAGTCCTGGACCGTGTTCATCGACGAACGAGAAAAGCTCATTGAATTTTGGGAAAGCTTGGATAAACCTGTCTTTGTACTGACGGGTGATTTACACAATAGTTTTGCCATTAAGATCACGGATCAGGTTTGGGAATTTTGTTCTGGACCCCACAATTCTGTCAATCATCGATTGTCCGATGAAGGGGACAGACCCTATAACGGGCTATACCATTTCGACCAACGGGAGATGGATATCCGCTGGTCGAGTTTCATTTTGGATGATATCCCCCGTCCTGAACGTCTGCATCCTTACTACTGCGTAGTTCAAGTGAATAATGTGGTCAACAATCCACTGAAAATTGGGGAAGAGCGCTGGGTAGCTTTTCCGCATCCCCAAGTCATTTTCAAGTACTATGATGGCAGAACAGGGGAACTCCGTTATGCGGAAAGTGTGTCCACCAAGAGAAAATCCACTACAATTTACCAAGAGCAATAGTCTTTGTGCTCCGAGCAGGAAGAGTCTCTGCATTCTAGTAACCAGTTATGAAATCACCAATTATCATCTTGGCCTTTCTTGCTTCTTTACCGTTGCTCGGTCAGTCGCATCGCGTTAAACAGTTCAGTGGTGAAGGTCAATATTCGGCGGACCAAGGCCATGGATATTACAAAAACCCCATATTTCCTGGTAATTACGGCGACCCGTCCATTGTCAGGATAGAGGCGGATTATTATATGGCTTTTAGCCGAGCCAATGGGGTAATGATCTGGCACTCCCAAGACTTAGTAAATTGGCGCCCAGTCATCAGGCATCGATTACCGGAGGGATACAATACCGTTTGGGCGATTGATCTACAATACTTTGATGGCAAGTTTCACATATACATGCCCATTAGGGAGTATCCGAATAAGGGGAATAAACCTTTTGGAAACTTCGTGATCAGATCTTCGTCCGTTACCGGGCCATGGAGTGATCCAATCGACTTAGAAATTCCTATTCCTGAAGGCGATTATTCCGGTATTGATCCTGGATTTATTCGGACGCCATCGGGAGATAAATATCTATATGTCAATCATGGCTTCGCCATGAAACTAGATGCCACTGGAACCAAAGCTGTTTCCGTACCAGAAATCGTCTATAATGGTTGGGAATTTCCCCATGACTGGGTGGTGGAATGTAAGTGCTTAGAAAGCCCAAAGCTTTTCCGGAGAGGAGATTATTACTATCTGATATCAGCGCAAGGCGGGACCAGCGGACCTTCTACAGCTCATATGAGTGTAGTGGCTCGGGCGAGGCACCCCCTTGGTCCCTGGGAAAATTCTCCTTACAACCCCTTAACACATACCTATTCACAAGACGAAGCTTTCTGGCATCAGGGACACGGGACCGTGTTTGAGGGCGTTGATGGCCAATGGTGGACGGTTTATCATGGACGCTTAAGAAATTATACGGAGATGGGACGCCCCACTTTGCTAATGCCCGTAGAATGGACAGCGGATGACTGGCCGGTCGTCAACAATACCTATCCTTCCTGGGGCTTGATCCCGAAACCAGCGGGAAAGGATGTCGGACATGGAATGCCCTTATCGGACA
>CAJXPD010000529.1 GCA_913057785.1 uncultured Lewinella sp.
CAACATTCCGCACTCGCGGCGCTGGCGATGGAAGGGTCTCTTTGCAAGACGCCCAGGACCTCTGGCAACTCGCTATGGATGGCGGAAGAATCACAGAGATCGAGGAAGCCACCATCGCCTATTTGTTAGAAACCTTCAACTGGACGGAGGCCGCCGCAGAATGGATGCAGGCTGAGTTGGCCAAACAGGTAGAGGAGATCAAATCCTACTATCGCATCATTGAGGGCTTGCGGTACGATCGAAAAATCTTGGAGGAAGCCGATGCCAGAACTCAAGGCCAGGGCGATGGCCGGATTTCACAAGATGATGCCGAGTTTTTGCTTCCACTGTTTGGTGATTTTGGTGATGTAACTATCATCGAAGAAAGGACACTACAATATATCCTCGAGAACTATAATTGGACAGCAGCGGCCGAGTCTTGGTTTCTAGAAAGAGTCACTCGCATCAGCCGGCAATCCCAGGTAGCGGGTTTGCTGATTGCCATCATGAAATATGAATATGAGTTTGAGCGACTTAGTCTAGCCTACTTTGAGAATGAGGCACTTCAGCAAATGCTGGATTTTGACAATAAAGTGAGTCTCCCAGATGCCCTCCGAAAAGCCATTGATAATTTGTACCATTACAATGAACCGGGATCGCTCGCCGCTATGCTTCCAAATTACACCGCTGATCCGGTACAAGACTTTATCGAGGGAGGACGCCTGGTGCTTTTACCCGGCGACATGGATTCCGAACCCACCTTGCTCAGCTTCCCTACCCCCTTGAAGGGAGAATCCCTAAGTGCCAATTGGATATTCGGTCTCGAACTCTATGATCTGACCGATGACATCTACTGGGTAATTGTACCGCGAGATGGTGAAGGTGAGGTTTATAATTACATCGGTGGCGCAAATGTAGAGGATGAATGGCCAAGGTCCGGGGGCGAGGCTTATTTCTTTGTAGAGGTTAAATCTTGTGATATCCCCTACCCTGGCATAACCGTAGACATCCAGGACCCGGATGGCAATTACATCATTGGCAAAAGCGATGATGCTGGACAAGTGAGAGTCACGGGTCGGGCGGGATTGTATTCCATCTTCGCCTCCGATGGATGGAGCGCTCAATCCAAGCGTTTTGACTGGGATGGACAGGGAACTAATCAGGTAAGGACGGTGGTTTTAGATTGCTAACACATACAATCCATTTAGAATAAATAATACTACAATTTAATGAGTAAAAAACCACTACCCACCGAATGGTTCAGAGCAGGAGCCGGCATAGTCATTGTCAATGACCAGGGACAAGTTATGGCCTTTGAACGCGACGACATACCCGGCGCTTGGCAATATCCCCAGGGAGGGATGGACGAAGGAGAAACGCCTTTAGCAACGGCTTATCGGGAACTCGAAGAGGAAACTGGAATTATTAAAGAGCAGATAGAGCTCATCACCCCAACTCATCAACTACTCGCCTACGAACTTCCGGAATCTTATCGCAAACCCTGGTCGGGTAGAGGGCAAGTACAGTACTGGTTTCTCTTTCGCTTAATCATTAATGCGGAACAAATTGATCTAACAGACAAAGAAGAGCTAGCAGCCTGGAAGTGGGTTGATCCCATGGAGTTAGCCGAGACAGTAGTGGAATTTCGAAGGGATGTCTATAGAACCCTGGCCCAGTTTGTTTCCTCGCACTTTCCGAATCAATAAATCAGATTTTCCCCTTTGACACATCAAAATATATCTCATGTCTGCCAAGTCTAAAGCTTAGGCAGATAATTGTTCCATAGTGTTTAAATCTTCTTGATCAATTGTTTAACTTAGAAGCCCTGGCTTAAGCAAGGCTGCCATAGCAAGTTTGCTGAAGCCACCTAAACCCATAAAACACAACACTAATGGATTACTACTTGATTAAAGGAGAATTTCATGTAGTGGGCTATTCGCCTGATGGAGACTCACTCATGTTTGAAGCCAATAACCCCAAACACTGGAATAAAATCGTCACGAATCACCGTGAAATCTTTGATGAGCGGTTAGCCTCTGGTGGAGGAAGCGTCCAGCTTAGACTACAAGGGATCGATGCCTTAGAAACACACTACTCCCCTTCTCCTGTCGCCAAACCAAAAGACCTTAAGAAAAAATCTTCTTCCAAGGCCGAAAAACCCAAAATGGGGAAATTTCGCCAGCCCGCTGAATACGGGGACCTTGCTACAACCGAATTATTGGAATATTTAGGAGTAGAGAAAGGATCCCTTAAGTGGAAAAACAGTGGCTGGGGCGGCGCCTACCTGAGTCAGATAAAGATCAAGAGTGGTAAATCCGTGAGAACCTATAAGAAGAAAAATGCAGACCCAATCAAAGGCTATGTAGTGGTCAATGATATGGACCGAAAAGGACGACCTATTGCTTGGGTATTTCCGGGTAGTTCTAGTACTAGAGACGGCTCTCGATTGAGTGCTAGCAAGCTTGCGGGTATACTGAAGAAATCAGGTAATTACAAATTGGTTTCCAACGGCCTAGTGTATCCCTACTTCTTCTATACCTTAGAGGCGGCACTGAGAGATATTCTAATGCATGCTGTCACCAATGCCCAAAGACAGAAAATGAACATCTGGTCCGTCGACAAAACTTCCAAAGGCATCACCACTAAAAAATTCTCACAGATCACGGACAAACACCTCGTCTTCCCCTATCTTTTCCGCCGGATGGTCAAACATCAATACCGCCGGATGATGGAGGGATACTGGCAAGCTTTGAATAAAGGCACCAAGTACACCCCAAAAACGGAAGCCCTATTCTTGGACACCTTCTTCGATGACACCAACCCCTACATCTTTATGATCAAGGAGCGGGAATTCAAAAGACTAAATGAAGTGATCCGAGTAACAAAAACTAAGATTAAGTTCTCTACGCCACCGGAAAACATTGTTTTCCTATCGTAAAACCTTTGGCGCCCCGTCCGACCCCTGTTGGCCGGGGATATATCGTTGGTCAAAAATCTATCTGGCTAGCTAGACAGGGACCAAC
>CAJXPD010000530.1 GCA_913057785.1 uncultured Lewinella sp.
GCGTCGCATTTTGGAGTACCGTTTTTACGATACCATTGGTGAAAGCGTTATTGTCGATGTTTTCCTCAAATTCATTCGCTCCGATGACGTTGTTAATCTCAAATTGCCCCGGACCTTTTCTTTCCACTCTACTACACCAAAATGCTGCCACCTCTTTCAGTACGGGGTACCCTTTTTCTGCCAACCAGACTTTGTCTTGCGTACGCTGGTAGTATTTCCAGAAAGCCCATCCTACGCAGGCTGTGATATGTTGTTGGAAAGGACCAGTCAATGCCCAAACTGGTGTTTGTTCGCTTCCATCATCTGCACTTTCCCAAGGGAACATAGCACCTTTGAAGCCGTGTGCGAAAGCGTTCTGTTTGGCGGCCTCTAGCCTTTCGAAGCGATAGTCCAGCAGACTCTTGGCTATGGCGGGCTGCATCACTAGCAAGGCCGGATACATCCATAGCTCCGTATCCCAGAAGACATGCCCGTTATACCCTAAACCGGATAATCCTACTGGTGATAAACTCAAGGCTGTACCTGCCCGAGCCGAGGCATAGAGATAGTAAAGCATGAGGCGAACCTCCTTTTGGGTGTTTGGATCTCCAACAATTTCGATGTCACTCTTCCACAATTCATCCCATTCAGCTTGATGTCTTTCTCTCAGGCGTTGTTGCCCTTCCAGTTTGGCGTAGATACTTAGTCTTTCGGCCTCGTTCTGTGGATCGGTAAAGTGCGCTGAGGTGCAGATAGAGCTTACTAAACTGAACTGCCAAGTTTGTCCTTTCCTAAGGGTTTTGTTGAATTTGGCGAGGTGTCGGTTAAAGTCCCAGTCCTCGTGGATAATATTCGGCTCTTTACCATGCGGCTCATCGAAGATATAGCTATTGGAAGCGGCCAATTGAATTCGTCCGGAGGGACTTTTAGCAACGGAGGTCAGCAAGGGAATCTTTACGTGAGGCCGATCGATCTCGCTGTAGAAGTTTTGTACTTCTCGAAGGTGATCAGGGGCAGTTATGGCATTGGAAACCGTTAATTCTATATCCTCATGCGCAGAGACTTGTAAAGTAACCAGTGCACAATAAGGTAAAGAACGCAAGGCCACTACTTCCTGTCGAACCTGCAACTTTCCTTCTACCTGAAAGGAATTGGAAAAGGTGGCCCTTTTCATGTCCAATTCCTGTCTAAGATCTGTGATGTCCTCGCCTCCGACCCAATGGCCGTCGATGATGAGATCGAGATCCAGCGGGTTAAAGCCCTTGAGAATATTACTGACCCTTCCTCTTTGGTATCGATCATATACCCCGTTCAGAATAACTTCCTTAATGTGCATGGGGTGAGCATCACTTACCAATCCGATCATGCCATTGGCAACCATGGCTCCAAAGTAATGTTTGGGATCGATCTGGGTTGCTTCGATTTGCCAGCCCGTGCTGGGTTGCTTTACCATTCTCTTATTCTTTTTGTTCTCTGTATTGTCGAGCTATATTACCCGAGCTTCCGTTTCAGCATCGAAAAAGCGCAGGCGGCTCACGTCAATGCCTAAGGTTAAATCTTGATTAGGTTGATACAATTGGGTGCTATCACTTCTAAAGCAAAAGGTGGTCGTATCCTCGCCTTCAAAATGGAAGTAGTTGTAAGCTTCACTGCCTACTGGCTCAGTGACATCTATGATTACCCGTAGATCTACACTCAATTGCTTTTGTTGTTCCTTAGCCTTGTCGTAGAGATACTCCGGTCTAAATCCAAAGATGATGGACTTGTTGATGTAGGGCTTAAGTTTTTCCTGTAGACCCAATTCGTTAGGAATACCAAATTGGACGCTTCCCGCCTTGAATTGCAGCTCTTCACCTCCTTCTATTCTTCCTTCCAGGAAGTTCATAGCTGGGCTCCCAATGAAACCCGCCACAAACTTGTTAGCTGGAGCATTGAAAAGATTCATCGGCGTATCTACTTGCTGCACAAAACCGTCCTTAAGTACCACGATCTTATCCCCCATGGTCATGGCTTCAATTTGATCGTGGGTTACGTAGATCATAGTGGCCTGAAGCTGTTGATGCAAACGCTTGATCTCTATACGCATTTGTACGCGTAATTTGGCGTCGAGGTTAGATAGAGGCTCATCGAACAGGAAGACCTTTGGCTGGCGAACCAGGGCGCGCCCAATGGCTACCCGTTGTCGTTGACCTCCAGACATGGCCTTGGGTTTGCGATCCAAGTATTCGGTGAGACCGAGGATGTCAGCAGCCTTTTCCACCCGCTCCTTGATTTCCGCTTTCGGGTATTTCCGAAGCTTCAAGCCGAAGGCCATATTGTCATAGACCGACATATGCGGATACAAGGCATAATTCTGGAAGACCATAGCTATATCTCGGTCTTTTGGGGATAGATCATTGACCCGATTATTATCGATCCAAAGGTCTCCGTCGGAAATCTCCTCCAGGCCAGCAATCATTCGAAGTAGTGTGGATTTCCCGCAACCGGAAGGGCCAACCAATACCACAAATTCTTTATCCTTGATCTCTACGTTGGCACCCTTGATAGCAAGGACATCCTTGTTGTAAACTTTTTTGATGTCTTTTAATATTACATCTGCCATAATGCAATCAAATTATGGTTGGTTTATGAAAACTATTCCTTCAATCCAGCGGAGGCGACCCCCTGGACGAAGTACCTTTGGAAAATCAGAAAAATAGCCAGTGTGGGCAATGAGATCAGAATGGTCCCGGCCATGAGTAATGGCCATTGCACCGAAAATTCATTCTTCAAAAATGCCATACCTACCGGCAGCGTAAACATATCTCGAGTGGTGGTCACGATAACGGGCCACATGAATTCATTCCACGAACCTTGAAAGGTGTAAATAGCTACGGCAGCTAAAGCTGGCTTGGAAACGGGCAGGAAAATCTGCCAAAATATGCGGAAGTAGGAGCAACCATCGATCAAGG
>CAJXPD010000531.1 GCA_913057785.1 uncultured Lewinella sp.
ACTCATCCCAAATGAATGGTTGCCTAATCATATCCGAGTACTTAGCATTTCAAACTTATCCAAAATGATCAAAGAAAACATCGAACCACAAACCCTCCTATCCACGCTGTGGATATTTATTCTATTCAATATGCTACTCCGAGACCTGCATGAATTTCCTACCGAAGGCTACATCGAGGAGTTAATGGCATTGAAATTATCCGACCCAACTATGCTGCTGTACGGTTTTATCGTGGAGATTCCTATTCTAATGGTACTCCTATCCCGGATCTTGAAGGATAGGGCCAATAAGTGGGCGAACATTGTGGCGGCAGGTGTCGCTATGCTAGGAATTGCGAGTACACTACCCACAGCAGATTTGGATGACATATTTTTTGCCCTCATCAATATTGGAGCTTTACTGACTGTCATGCGTACGGCCTGGACATTGTCCGTCCTTGAGCCTACCTCAATCACACTAGCCCAGGAAAGATGAAGTCCAGATTGGTAGTTGGCCTGCCCCATTATCCATGAACCCCAGCGTCCTTGGATAGTGGGGCAAACTTCCAGTTTATGGCAAATTGATTTTCACCCGAAAGTCCATTTCACCTTCATTAAATTGTCCAACGATAAACCGATCATTCCCGCTATGTCTTGCCTGGGTATTGACCACTTCAGCATTCCGAGATAGTAAAAACTCAACCTCCTCTTGCGTTAGGCTGCCTACCCTTCGGTCGTTTTCTGCATAGACGTAGGTCACATTGGAGAGATCTTTATCAGCGAGCAGTTCCATGTAGTTCCTCCTGCCAAAGGCAGCCTTAATTCTATTCTTAACCTGACGTAATCTAAAGTACCGTTCTGTTTTTATGGGATTCCGATAAGTAGTATCTGGTATCCTAATGGTTGTAGCATCTTCTTCAAAAATCACATTGTGTCCCAGGGCGTGATATTGCACCATCGTCTCATTCGCCTTAAGTCTTCCTGAACTAATCACATAACTATCTGCCAATAGATTGGCCTTCGATACATGGTCGAGTATAACCCAGGCACTTAGAGAACTGCCGACTACCAATACGACCTTGCCTCTTTCCTTAAAATAACGGACAGCTCGATTCAATATTTCCGTACTATTATCAGCCTCCAATTCACCATCTTCTTCCGAAAACCCTTTGGTGTTTTCGTAGATCTGCTTGTTCAGCATGGTACTCTGTAAAATATGGGCCCTATAATAGCTTTTGTAATCAGGTAGACCAGACCAAACCGTTTCTCCTCCCCATTCGAAGTCCAAGGCATTGTGCGGCCCACCTTCTCCGATGATTAGGACCGTATCTGCGGTCAAAGGCCCTTCAGATAACCAAAGCGCAGTGGTATCTTCTGGAAAAATTGTAGCGGGATAAGAAGCTTCCGAATTTTCCGACACCTCATTTCCCGCCTGCTGGTCCGAGTGTTGGGTGCAGCCAATAAGTACAACAAGAAAGATCATACTGAACCTTAGGTAGGTTCGATAGCAAATTGAAATCATCGATAAGTGATTTTGATTTTTTTCTAATGTTATTTGAGTGGTGCAACAAACCTTACTAATTTTTTGAGTAAGGTTTGTTGATTCTTTAGGCAAGTTATCGAGTCTTGATCCTCGGTTCTTGTAGTATTGGGACACCCCTTTATTTTTCTTTACTCTATTGCTGTAAATCCAAAGATATTTTGGCTCGACAATCGTTCATTTTCGAACATTCGATTGTTCATTTCCGGATACTATTCGAATGTTTTCAACTCCACTATTACTCATATACAACTGTAAATGAATCGTTTACTTGAGCTGGCATCGTATTTGCCTTTTCTCTAATAAAAACGCCAGATATGTTCAAAGCCAATCTTATCATCGCCATCAGAAGTTTACTCAAACGCAAGGTCTCTTCTTTTATAAATGTTATTGGGTTGACGGTGGGGATGTCCGTAGCCATCTTAATCGGCTTGTGGATTTGGGATGAAGTGAGTTATAATAAATACCACGAAAAGTACGATCGAATCGGTGCCGTACTACAGACACAAACCTTTGGTGATGACGTGCGCACCTGGTGGGGACAAGTCTTGCATCTGGCGGACTACTTGAGAGACAATTATGGCTCCAACTTTGAACAGGTGGTATTGTCAGATTGGGAAGGAGGGCGTCTGTTTTCTAACGGAACAACTGCCTTGGAAGAGACAGGACTTTTCATTGAACCGCATGGCCCTTCGATGCTAACCCTCAAGATGGTAGATGGGACGGCCGAAGGGCTCAATTCTCCCAACTCAATCCTGATCAGCGAAACCATGGCCCAGGCTTTCTTTGGGAAATCGGAGGCTGCCGGACAGACCCTGACGATGAATGAAACCACGGAACTAAGTGTGGAGGGCGTGTATAAAGATCTTCCTCAAAATGCTTATTTCGCCAATGCTGCTTTCTTTGCGGCTTGGCAAATACGTGAGGCAGAACTCCCCGAATGGTTGACTCGACCTAGCAACTGGAGTTCCAATGGTTTCAACATTTTCGTAGAGATCCCAAAGGGTTTAAGCTTTGAGCAGGTAAATGCCAACATCAAGGATGCAAAATTAAAGGGGATCATTGCGGCTGGTGATAACGATGACCGCTTCAACCCCGTTACCTTTCTACATCCGATGGCCAACTGGCATTTATACAATGAATTTGAGAATGGTGTGAATGCAGGCGGGCAGATTGATTACGTGTGGTTGTTTGGTATAATAGGCATTTTCGTTTTGCTACTAGCCTGTATCAACTTCATGAATCTCAGCACGGCTCGATCCGAGAAAAGGGCTAAAGAGGTAGGCATCCGCAAGGTCTCCGGATCTTCTCGCCGCCAATTGATCAGCCAATTTTATGGC
>CAJXPD010000532.1 GCA_913057785.1 uncultured Lewinella sp.
GCAAAGCCATGCAGTTCCTACATAATGGAGGAATCGGGGAGGTTTATATGGCTAAAGGACTTTGCTTTAAGCCTAGAGATTCCTTCGGAATTTCTCCGGATAGCGATCCACCAGAAGGCCTACACTATGATCTATGGCTTGGGCCAGCTGCTTGGCGGCCTTACAATGAAAAGAAAGGACATTACAATTGGCATTGGCACTGGGATACAGGGAATGGAGATATTGGTAACCAAGGACCTCACCAATTCGATGTAGCCCGCTGGGGATTGAATAAGAATGAGCATCCGGTCAAGATTCATTCTAGTGGAGGATACTTTAAGTTTGGGAAAAATGAATGTAGTCAAGAGACCGCCAATACCCAAACGGCTGTTTACGAGTATGCTGATGGTAAGATCCTGCAGTTTGAAACGCGAGGTTTATACACGGGTGGAGAGGCAGGTTTAGATGTAAAGATCGGTAACCTCTTCTACGGAACCGAAGGATGGATGGAAGTGAGGGGAAGTAAGTGGAAGACCTATATGGGTCGCAAAAATGAGCCAGGACCTAGCTCCGAAAGTGCCAAGGAAGAAACGGATAAGATTGTGGATTATTTGGCTGCACCTGGAAGCGGAGGTCATTACGCCAACTTCATCGCAGCCTTGCGATCCGGGAAGCGAGAAGATTTGACCTGTGATATTCAAGAGGGGTATCTATCTACCGTGTTGCCGCTATTGGCCAATATTTCACTCCGGACCGGCGATCAATTGAGATTTGATGGTGCTAGTGAAAAGTTTGTCAAGAACAGAGAGGCAGATAAAATGCTAAGTCGAAAATATCGAAAACCCTACGTGGTAGATAAAGAAGTATAGAACCTGAGTATACAACAGAGGGAGCTCGAACTTTTCTAGCGGAAAGTCTCGGGCTTCTTCTTTATTCGATTGTCCGTTAATTTTCTATCTTGAATGCTTCATTTATGGACGATCTGAAAACGCTGTGTTTTTAGCCATTTTCCATTCAAAAACTGGCAGCTCAATTATCAGGGCGTCCATATGTTTGCTGAATATAATTCAATCAATTGTCTATATGAAACGTAACGGAAACCAACTACTATGGTTGTTATTGATTGGCTTTCTCGCCGCTTGTCAACCCACGACAAAGGAAGAAGAAGCCCCCAAGCGACCAAACATTATTTTCATGATGTCCGATGATCATGCCTATCAGGCCATCAGTGCTTATTCCAAGGATCTACTCAATACCCCTAATATAGATCGGATCGCAAATGACGGGATGTTGTTTAGCAATGCCTGCGTCACGAACTCGATTTGTGCCCCTTCGCGGGCGGTGATCTTGACAGGAAAACACAGTCACCTGAACGGGAAGATTGACAATAGATTCCCCTTCGATACCACGCAAATGACCTTCCCTCAGATCCTGCAAAAAGAAGGATATCAAACGGCCATGTTTGGTAAATTACACTTTGGAAATAATCCAAAGGGATTCGATCAATTCAAAATTCTACCCGGTCAAGGCACCTACTACAACCCAGATTTCATTACTAAAAATGAAGGTCGGATTCGTATTGAGGGCTATACCACTGACTTGATCACCGATATGACCCTGGATTGGTTAGACAAGGAAAGAGACCCAGAGAAGCCCTTCCTTTTGATGTACTTGCACAAGGCGCCACACCGAGAATGGTTGCCAGCTCCCCGTCACTATAAAGAATTCACCAAAAGAACTTTCAAAGAACCCGAAACCCTCTTTGATGATTATGAAGGCAGAGGAGCAGCTGCGAAAAATGCAGAAATGAACTTGTTGACGCATATGAACTGGGCGGGTGATAGCAAGATCTATCCTGAAGTAATGGACGAATTGGGTATACCGGAAACAGCGAGTTGGGACAAAGGGGCCTTCAAACGAGAAGTGGGCCGACAGAATGAGGCGCAACGCGCGGAATGGGATGCAGTCTATGGACCGATTAACGAGGAATTCAAAAAGAATTATCCCAATATGTCTCAAGAAGATCTTATGCGCTGGCGTTACCAACGCTATATGCAGGATTACCTCGGTAGTATTGCTGCGGTAGATGATGGGGTAGGAGAAGTCTTGGATTATTTGGAAGCAAATGGGTTAACAGAAAATACTATAATCGTTTATACCTCGGATCAAGGGTTTTATCTTGGAGAACATGGTTGGTTTGATAAGCGCTTCATTTACGATGAATCCTTTAAGACACCTCTATTGGTTAAATGGCCAGGTGTGATTGAGCCGGGTTCGGTAAATACCCAAATGGTCCAAAATCTGGACTTTGCACAAACTTTCTTGGATGCAGCGGGGATTCAGGCACCGACAGATATGCAAGGTGAAAGCCTGGTACCCTTGTTCAAAGGGGAGACGGAGGATTTCAGAGAAGCTGTTTACTATCACTACTATGAATATCCTTCAGTGCACATGGTTAAGCGGCACTATGGGATTGTCACTGAAGATTACAAGCTGGCCCATTTCTACTATGATGTAGATGAATGGGAGTTGTACGATCGGAAGAAAGACAAGAATGAGATGAAGAATGTATACGAGGACCCTGCTTATGCGGAAGTGGTGGAGGAATTAAAGGAGAAATTGGCTGAGTTGAGGGTCAAGTACAAGGACTCGCCAGAGTTGGATCAGCAGTATATTGATAAGTATAATGAGTTAAAAAAATAATACTGACAGGAGCTAGCGAGTATTTACACTTCCGAAGTCTCGAAGACTTCGGAAG
>CAJXPD010000533.1 GCA_913057785.1 uncultured Lewinella sp.
TTCTTGATATTCAGACTTCCGAAGTCTTCAAGACTTCGGAGGTCTGAATATTAGCCTTGCAGCAATTCCTGCAACTTCTGGGCTTCTCGCAAATACCTGAATTTCTTGTCCTTAATCATACTATTCAATTCAGCCTCGTAGTCGATACCACGCTGGAGCACCTGAGCCACTAAGCGATTCCATCGTATTTGATCCTTTACCTGTTTATCCGCAATTTCCGGAGAGGCCAGCAATTGATCGTAGAGGTCAATGGCAGGGACATATTGATCGAGGTTGAAATAGCATTGGGCAGTGTAATATTGGATTTCGGGGGTGGATTGGAGCTTGTTGAGGTCTTGAAAGCAGTTGAGGGCTTCCGTATACTTGTTTTCTGTTTTAAACAGGGTAATGCAGTCGATCGCCAAGGAATCTATCGTTTGATTATCGGAGCTCCTGGTGATACTGGTCATCTGTGGAGGGCGCTCCAGGTTCTTGATGGCCGCTATTGGGAATTCGGCCCCAGTGGTTCCCGGGAATAAGAAGGGGAACAATTGGTAGACGAGGAAGGCTAAGATGGCAATTCCCGCTGCTAGATTCATATAGCGCCGGATAGGTGTTGGTTGCTCCTGTTTGCGTCCAAAATGGGGTAAACCTTTAGTAGGGATCGCTTTTCCTTCCTTTATTTTTTTTTCCTCCTCTTGAAAGCGTTTTTTCAAGGGATGTTCTTCCTTAGCAAGCTGTTGGACGGCATCCTGTAAGCTCTCCTGAAACTGAACTTCAGCAGCGAAATCCTCCTCTTGGATCTGTTGCTGAAAATCTTGTTCTTCTTCATTGGACAGTTCTCCTTCCAGGTATTTGTCGATTAACTTTTGTTGCTGTTCGTCAAGTGGTTTCATGTAATAGACGTTGGTGATGGCAAAAAAAATTGCACACAGACAAACGCTGCATTTGCGAGCGTAGCCAATCAGAATACTGGATGCATCCTGCCTAGAACTGACAGGATAGCTTTGGTTTTCGGAGTGTTTTAGGTGTCATATCGCTTGACGCAGCGATAAAACGTAAGAAAGGCATCAGAGAAGGCAACTTCAATAGTTCTTATCTCTTGATGAGATTCCTAATTCTAGCTCTTAAACGCGATAATCTTGTTCGGATGGCCACAGCTGTTTCTGCTTTCATCAAAACTTTCATTTCATCTGCGCTCAATGCAAGCCAGTACTTATAGAACAATAGCTGCTTTTCTTCAAATTTAATTTTTTTGATAACCTTTAAAATGGCCTTGGCCATTTCTTCTCGATCCACTTCCTCGTCTTCGTCCTGCTCCTCATACTGTGGCTCGAGGAAATCATTTGGGTCTACTAAGGATTCTTTCTTTTTGTTGGAAGCCTTGGCCAGCATACGGCGACCAATACCAATTAATAATGTCGTAAGTGTCGTATCATTCTTTAATCCTACAATGATACTACCTTCATCGGTTTCTACTAATCGTAATCTCTCTTTTTTAACATATTCTACAATAACGATAAGGGCATCCTGGAAAATGTCCTGGATGACTTCTTGTTGCATATTGGGGTAATGCCTGTTGGCATAGCCCAGGAACAATTCTCTGAAATGGTAATAGATATCCGATAAGTAAGTATCCTGATGCTCTTGAATGGCATAGATTACTCGGTAATCGTCACTAGATTCGGAGACTTTCTTGTAGTGTTTTCCAATTTGTCGTTTAACCATGTTACTTAGGTGAACGGGTAGCGAATCCGTGATTCCAATGACCTTGGTTTCAGTTAGTCTTAAAGTCTGATCCAACAATTCTTTTTTGAATCTGGAAAAGACCTTCTGCCAGCAATGTTCAATTTCACTTTTCCGGAAAAAAGGAAAAGTGGACTGAATGTCCTGGCACCAATTGGAAAAGTGGTTCTCATACAGCCTTTGCTCGGCAAAGTCAAATTCGCCCTTATGTAGCAGTTGCAGTAGTTTTGGATCAATGGGGGTGTCGCTCACTTTTTAGCTAAACGTTTGGTGTTGTCTAGCTAATTTAAGCAAAAATCCCACCGTCTAGTATTTATTCCCTGAATTTGTCAGATGTTACACCTAGGAAAGAAATTTCTTCGAAACCTGCCACATTTTCGGTTTTTCGGTATTAATAAATGCAGTGTAGTAGCAATCATATTACTAGGTGTTTATAGGCCGGAACTTAGCTTCCGGTCTTTTTTATGGTACTGCAGCCAAAATGACTGAAAATATCTCTCCTTGAAAACAAGCAGTATATTTTTTGCTAAACTTAGCTCGATCGGTAATTTTAAGCTGAAATCACTCCTTTAGGGAAAGCTGGTTGGAAGCTATATCCCTCCAAGTTCAAAGTAGGTTTAGAGCCTATGTACATGGCAACCACTTCGGACCGAAAAGGTAGATTTGAGAAATGAATCACAAAATCGTTGAACTAGTATGCAACAAAAGCTAACACTATTCTTGATCGTGGTGCTCACCACGGCATTCTCCGCCATTGGACAAAAGGTAGATGTGGAGTTACTAGAAGGCTTGAAGACTCGTAATATCGGGCCTGCAGGTATGAGTGGTCGTGTCACCAGCATTGATGCCGTAGTGGCAAATCCGGATGTTATCTATATCGGCACAGCTTCCGGTGGCGTTTGGCATTCCGATAATGGTGGAATCACCTGGAAACCCATATTTGACAAAGAGGCGGTCCAGTCCATTGGTTCTGTTA
>CAJXPD010000534.1 GCA_913057785.1 uncultured Lewinella sp.
CTGCCCTTTTTCTGTTTTCCAATATCGGTATCTATTCGCCGAAATTCAACTCATTCACAATCAAGATCTTTTTACCATACGGGCCGCATGATCGCATACGCTTTGTTCGCTACAGTTCCTTTTCAATTAAATCGATGATTTCTAAAACTGAAAAGGATATCTTATTCAGATTCATGTTATAGTCATCACTGTTAATTATATTGCTGATGTAATCAACCTTCAATCGTTTATATTGAGACATCAACAATACTACATTGTTTGTATAACTAGAATTAATTTCCTTAACTTCCATTATTAGTCTCTCTAAAGCCTTTTCAACTTCTCCTTGCAATAAAAAATCTGTAATTGATACCAATTTGGGTACTGGTACCTGAATGTTTTCTTGCGTAATGGAGTGGGCTAAATATTCATACAGTTTTTTCTTCTTCTTTTTCTCGAAAATTCGAGATGCATTAAAATCACCTAGGTTTATAGTCCCAACCGTAATCTTTGGTAGCTCAATATTTTCTAACAGTACCGGGATGAAGTAGGTATTCCCCGGTGGTTTCTTTTCTAATTCCTTTAAGGCTAATTTTAATTCTTTCTGGATATACCCGGTTTTCCCAATACTCCTTTTAGAAAAAAAGGCTAGGAAGAACTTGCAATTACTGATTGCTTCTTTAATCCTGTCTTCCCATTTAGCACCTGGCGTTAAGGACTCTTCATCGAACCAAGGTGTAATCCCAATATCGAGTAATTCATTATATATCTTCTGAACCTGAATTTTATCTTCTTTAGCATATGCAAGAAATACAGCTTTATTCCAATCCATACTTATCTTATCTCTTTTCCATTTTCGATTTAAAGAAACTTAGTGCTTTTTCAATTTGGCTTTCTAGATCATCCTTGAACTGAATTATTTGATTAGCTCCATTTATTTCCTGTACCGAAGTACAGTCGATACTTTTTTCAATAAGTAATTTTGAAATTTTATTGTGTCCCTCCGCTATTCCCCATTCCCAAATCATTCCTGCTGAGGGATAATAAGTGTCTCCCTTAACCTTCAAAGCCTTATCCTTGATCCAAATTCCTAGAAAGAAATCACAGTTCTCTATTCTGACCTTAATATCTTCTTTAGGGTTTTCACTCATAAACAAATTCTCATTAGAGACGGAAGTTAAGCCATGCTTTCTGGCAATACTAGAGGCAATTTGTTGGATAGCCATATCATCCTTCGGAGCGCTAATAAATAATCTGAAATTATTTCTTACAGGCTCTCGTATATTTTCTTCAATAATGAGTTGTTTCACAATTTGGAACCTCATTACATCATCATTTGAAATCTTCTTTTTACTTAGATCATAGTATTTAATGTACAGTTCTGACAACTTTGAACCGGTAGTCTGTAAAGAGGTATCTGGTATTGAAACTATCTGTTTTTGCTTTAGCTTATTCCATTCTTTCTTGTCATTATATCTTTCGGGATAAGCAATCTCTATCCTATAGAACTGAACAAGTTCAGGGGTAGATAAAGTATTTTCAAGTTTAGTCTTCAACTCTTGAATACTTAGCCGTTCTTTATTTACATGATCCACAATGAAATCAGTAATTGCTTTTTCCCCAAATTTATCTACTCTGGAGTGGGAAGAAAGAATATTAAATTCCGCTGATCTAATGGCTGCAGTAATGGTTGCAACTGCCCCAACGATCTCCTGATGCCTTAATGCAAATGTTATAACTTTATCTTCTTGTTCAAAAAAATAGATACGCATAAACCTATCTTTCGTATCCGAAACTGGTAAATACCTGATTGCAACAGCTTTGTCTTCTTTCTTCCTACCCTGATAATACACCTTTCTAATCGATTCTCTAATTAATTCAGGGAGCATAAATGTAACAGGGTATAATGGTTTATAGCTACTTTTATCTACATAAGATATACTCCAACGAGGAGATCTATTTTCACTGGCTGTAAATTTATATATATATTCATTATATGACTTTGCTGCCTCATATAGACTATATACCCTATTAATTTTTATCCTTGGTTTGCCTCCAATAATATGAATATTATCAACTATCTTAGACAACAATTCTCTTCTAAGGTCTCTCAAAGTATTGATCTTCAAGTCATGTTTTCGATCATCAAATGTCTTATCAAATGGTGTATTGGCATATCTCCTAGCATCAACAATAAGTTCTAGGTTATGAAGGTTTTGAGAACTGATCGATAAGGTTTCTAAGGAAAGGATGTTTATGGAATTTTCCTTTAGTGTTTGAAGGATAATATTTACTACTCCCACTTTGTCTTGCATTGTAATGACAATTCTCCAAACATCCTCCCATGCATTAAAATCGATTGGAGAAACTATTAACTCTGGGAATCGAACTTCTGCATTTTTTGGTATGAAACACATCCAAACTTTTGTTGCCTGTATCAAATTAACATGAACTCGATGGTAAAAATTGATTTCTATATTCTTCCCATTAAAATCTAAAGGTTTATCTAATATAATCACTACATATTTGTTTGGTGTCCAGTTAATTTAACACTAAATTTATTAAAATAAAAATCTTTTGTAATTACTTTTAATCGAATTGTAGCGAACGGGCCGGGTATGCGACGTGCTGCCCTTTTTCTGTTTTCCAAT
>CAJXPD010000535.1 GCA_913057785.1 uncultured Lewinella sp.
GAGCTTGCTAGAGCAGCAAATCGGTTCTGAAGCTTTCAAATTTGATGTGATCTTCACCTTGTCTCAAGACGATCCTTGGATCAACTAACATAAAGAGAACACAATCACACCTTAGTAACAAACACTATGTAATAAGGAAGGGAGTTGGGCCACCGGGTCTGGCTCCCTTTTCTTGTATAGGATTTCATCCTAGAGCTTTTCTATTATCTTTAGTACTTGTGACAATGGAGATTCCCATTTCCATATGATGTGATCAAAACAACTCAGGGATGAAGAAGCACCTACTTTACCTATTGATTACCTTTTCTCCACTCTTGGTTACGGGTCAACCTAAAAAGGAACTCATCGTCAAAAATAAGATCGACCATCTTTCCATGCTGGCCAGGGAACCCATGATCGCACAGCACCCTAACGGGAGCCTTTTCCTGACTGGATATCGGAACGACAGCGATAGCCCCCAGCTATGGACAAGCACGGATCTCGGCAAGAATTGGGAAGCTGTGAATGTTGGAAGCGCTGCGGATGGCGCCCAAGGAAATTCCGATGTAGACCTTTTGATCGATGAAACCGGGACCATCTACTTCCTCAGTATGACCTACACAAAGATCCCAGCTGATATGACGGGCTTTGATTTCTCCACCCTCAAGGGTGAACAAATTACCCTCGGCATCAGTCGTGATGAAGGCATGACTTGGAAATGGCAAAACATTTCGAAAGGCGACTACGATGATCGGCCCTGGATTCGCAAAACCACCAATGGAGATTTACATATTATCTGGAATGACGGGAATGGCGTCCATTATTCCCGGAGCACCGATCAAGGTGAGACTTGGGAACGGCAAGCCAAGATAGCACCAAAGGGTGGTTCCAGCTTTCTAGCGAATGGGCATAATGGTCAGCTGGCAGCTCGCGTAGCCCCTTTGTCTGCCTCGGGCAACAAGTTGGATCAAGGAATTGACCTGGTCCGATTGAGTTTGGATAATGGCCGGAACTGGCAGGATGTTGAACTCCCAGGCGAACGAAGCTGGACCCAAGATTTCAGTGGAATCCCCAGATGGGTGGAACCTTTGTCATTTGACCAGGCAGGTCGATTCTATACCCTTTGGAGCGAGGGGAAGCAACTCAAAATGGGTATGTCATCCGATAATGGCCAACATTGGACGGAACAGCTAGTTGCTGAAAGCCAAGACACCATCTACTACCCATATATGGAGACCCATGGAGCGTATACGTTGTGTACATGGGTAGAAGGCTTCAATGATAAGATCAGACATCACGCTGCCGTAATCCAAGTAGAAAAAGATAAGCTCCATATATTTCGTTTAGACCCTCAAAAGCTAGATATCCGGTCTCGATTTCAGATCGGCGATAACCAGCTATCTACCGGGGGCGAGTACTTTCCAATCATTCGCTTGTCTAACGGCAACTTTGGAATGGCAACTACTATTCAAAATAAGACTGCCAATCGTCTCGGTTTTACTTGGTGGGAGCTGATATTAAACAAGTATTGATCTGAATGTTTCTCACTGTTTCATCGGGACAGATAAGCACTTCTATCAAAACTTTAAACGATAACATCTAAACTACTGATTTAAAGTATTATAATAATGGACAAGACCTACCAGCATTGGACCTTAGAAGTCACATCGCACATTGCTTACCTAACGCTTAACCGTCCAAGCAAAAAGAATCGAATTGACACAACTACACTAACCGAATTGGGTGATCTCACCGAATACCTGAGTAGCGATCCCGATGTATGGGTAGTAGTGGTGCAGGGTGCTGGGGACTGTTTCTCGGCAGGGGTAGACGTGAGCTTAATAGGCAATATGGTAGGGCAAGAGGAAGCTGCCTATCGGCAAAATCTGCGCCATGCTCAATCTTTCCTGGATGCTTTCGAAGCCTTGGAAAAACCGACCATCGCCGCCTTGCATGGAGCAGTGATTGGCGGCGGGATGATCCTAGCGCTTTGTTGCGATTTCCGCATAGCGGCAGAAAATGTTGTATTTGAACTCCCGGAGGTAAAGCGAAGTATTGGCGTGATCATGGGAACACAGCGCATTACCAACGCCATCGGCATTGCCCACACCAAAGATATGGTCATGTTAGGTACACCCGTTGCTGCCGAACGCGCCTTGCAGATTGGTCTAGTTAACAAGCTTGTCCCGTTGGATCAATTGGCCACGCAAGCCAAGGCATTCGCCGAACAATTCCTGGAATTACCGCCGTTGGCCGTTGGCCTGTGCAAAAAGATCATCAACGAAGGTCAATTCTTGGAGCGGGCTGGCCAGGACCTCGAAATAGAAGCCCAATTGGGTCTACTTGGTACAGAAGATTTCCGGGAAGCGATCACTAGCTTCTTTGAGAAAAGAAAGCCGGTGTATAAAGGGAAATAAGCAGCATGAGGGTCGAAAACCCGAGCGCATCCAGTTCTTGGCACCTAAAGAGAGCTTAGATAAAATTCCATTTAACAATCCCACTGCAAGGGTGGCATGTTTTCCATTTAGTAATGGTGAAAAAATAAGTTCCCGTTTTTTGGGTAAGCTATTTTGTTGAATGGCTAGGCAAAAAACGTAGGCGAAGCAGCGCTTCGACGAGGCTTTTTA
>CAJXPD010000536.1 GCA_913057785.1 uncultured Lewinella sp.
GTGTGCATACGGTAGGTCTTAAAGACTTCGGAAATGTTAAAGATCCCGGAGGAGTTGGCGTCAAAGGATTCAAGGCTAGGCATTGGATTCGTATTCATTAGTTGATCTTAGTTTAAGCAAGTATATCTTTTACCACCTTCCCATGTACGTCGGTCAGCCGGTAGCGCCTTCCTTGATGTCTAAAGGTTAGGCGCTCATGATCAACGCCCAGTAAATGCAGAAGGGTGGCTTGAAAATCATGTACATGTACTGGATCCTTGGCCACATTGTAGCCGAACTCATCGGTTGCCCCGTAGCTGATCCCAGGCTTTACTCCCCCTCCAGCCATCCAGACGCTAAAGCAGCGAGGATGATGGTCACGCCCGTATCGTTCCCCTCGGTTCAATCCCTGCGAATAATTGGTGCGCCCAAACTCTCCGCCCCAAATCACCAAAGTATCTTCCAACATCCCACGGCGTTTTAAGTCTGTAATCAAGGCAGCAGAAGCTTGGTCCGTATCTCGGCACTGCTTCGCCAAGTGCTCAGGGAGATCATTGTGGTGATCCCAACCTTGATGATACAATTGAATAAAACGAACATCCCGCTCCGCCAAACGCCTCGCCAGTAAGCAATTGGCAGCATAGGTACCCGGTATCTTGGACTCCGGCCCATACAACTTATACACCTCCTCTGGCTCCCCAGACACATCCATGACTTCAGGCACGGAGGTTTGCATTTGGTAAGCCATCTCGTATTGAGCAATGCGCGACTGGACTTCTGGATCCTGTACCTCGGCATGATAGAGCTCGTTTAATTCCTTTAGATGATCCAAGAGTCGACGGCGGCCATGTGCAGATACGCCCTCGGGATTCGTCAGGTACAACACAGGATCTCCGCCGGATCTAAACTGGACACCTTGGTATCTGGAAGGCAAGAACCCCGTACCCCAAAGGCGCGAAGACAAAGGCTGCGCAGCCGCTACCCGACCAGAACCTTTGGATAACAGTACACAATAGGCCGGTAGATTCTTATTAGTACTTCCGAGACCATAGCTCAACCAAGAACCCATACTGGGCCGCCCACTCAACTGAGATCCCGTTTGAAAGAAGGTCATGGCTGGATCGTGGTTGATCGCTTCCGTATGCATAGATTTAACAAAACATAGATCATCCGCTACTTGCGCTGTGTAAGGCAGCAGGTCACTCACCCAGGCCCCACTTTCCCCATGCTGTTTGAAAGTGCGATGAGCCCCCTTCAGGGGGAAGGCCTTTTGATTCGCGGTCATCCCCGTCAATCGCTGACCATTACGGATGGAATCGGGTAAATCTTCCCCTTCTCGTTGATTGAGTAAGGGTTTGTAATCAAATAATTCCATCTGGGCAGGGCCACCGCTTTGGAATAAGTAAATGATGCGTTTGGCCTTAGGTGCGTGATGGGTAGCATCGAGTAAAGCCTGGGTACTGAGTCCAAGTTCACTGGAAGCTGTAGGCGCGCAACCGGGCAACAGGCTTCCCAAGGCAGCCAAGCCTAAACCTTGCCCAGCTTTCGACAAAAAGGCTCGGCGTGTTAAAGAAAAGGGCGAATATTGATCCAATAGGTCTTTTTCTTTCATCATTAGCCTTTTTGAATGGTTTCCGTCAAATTAAGAATGGCATTGGCTACAATGGTATAAGCAGCCAATTCTCCAAGATCAGAAGAGGCCTCCAAGGAGCTTTCTCCAATAGCCAGTAGTTTCCCGGCGGCCTTTTGATCCGCAGAATATGCTTCCTGTTCCGCACTGAGCAAGTCGACCAATACTTTCAACTCTCTTTCTTTTGGTGGTCTTGAGGTAGCCCAGCGAAAAGCATAGGTGATACGGTCACTAGCTTTTTCCCCACCTTCTTCCAGCATTCGTTGTGCAAGGATTCGAGAGGCCTCGGTAAACTGTGGGTCATTCAAAAGCACAAGGGCTTGCATAGGTGTGCTAGTGGTCCGACGTTTAATGGAACATTGCTCACGACTGGGCGCATCGAAGACGGTCATCGAAGGTGGAGGAATGGTTCTTTTCCAAAAGGTATACAAACTTCTCCGATAGAGATCATCCTCGTGATCTTGAATATACTTTCGCAGCGTTTGGTTACCCGATGCTACCTGGAGCCAGAGCCCTTGTGGTTGGTATGGCTTCACACTTGGGCCGCCCTGCTTTTTACTCAATAAACCACTAACAGCTAATGCATGATCTCGAATCTGCTCCGCAGAAAGGCGAACCTGCGGGCCCCGTGCTAGTAGTACGTTGTCTGGGTCTACTTGTACTAGGTTGGGCGTAACCGAGGCAGATTGCTGATAGGTAGCTGACATGACCATCAGCTTCATTAGCTGCTTAATGTTCCAATTATCCTTTTGAAACTCAACCGCTAGCCAATCCAATAGCTCTGGATGACTTGGCAATTCCCCTTGGCTCCCGAAGTCCTCTGGCGTATTGACGATCCCTCGCCCAAAGATCATTTGCCAATATCGATTCACTGCCACTCGAGCCGTTAAAGGATGGTCTGGAGAAAATAGCCATTCCGCCAAGCCTTTTCTATTCTTGGCCCATTGCTGATCAAAGGCCAAGACAGCGGCTGGAGTAG
>CAJXPD010000537.1 GCA_913057785.1 uncultured Lewinella sp.
TCTTTCTACCTTGCCACGAAAGCGGCCATCGACTCTATCTAACACTGAAGGTTTGGCCCATACACTCAACGTTGCCATTGCTTCCGCTCTAATCTCTTCATCTACATCTTCACGTTTAGCAAAATCCACTAGTAGCTGTAGATTTTCAGCCTTTCCTAATCTAGAGTTCGCGTTGATCGCTCTACGTAGAAGAGGTTCACTGGTAAAACGGGTTTCTTTTAACACCTTAGCCAAAGCAGGCAGAGCAGGTTCTATGGAAAAATCATCGTTAATCGCCCGAGCGGCTTCTGCTACAATATACTCATCCTCGTCAGCGAGGAATCGACTAACTTCTGGACTCTTCATTCTCCGCAACGCAACTACCGCAGCAATGCGCAAGGAGCGTGAGTTGTGATCACTTACTGCTGCCACAGCCGCTTCATCTCCAATTCTAGCCAAAGCCAAGGAGCCAGCATGGCGTAAGTAAATGTCTTGATTATCATTAGCTATTAGTAAATCGATCAATGGGTCGACAGCAGGCTGATGCTCCATGCGCCCCAGAGCCTCTGCAGCAAAAAATTGCACGCGAGGAGCGTCATGCTTAAGCAATGGGATAATGGCATCGCCAGCCGCTTTATAGCGAATATCTCCCAAGACCTTGGCCGCTTGAGCTACAATCTCTACATCTCCATCCTCTAGCAAGGGCAATAGTGCTTTTGCGTAAGCTTCCTTTTTACGAGCCAACTGCCAGATACCCCAGATACCATGTACTCGTGCCAATTGATTTTCTGTCTGTGTAATGGCATCTTGCAAGATGCTTTGTCCTTTCTTCCCTCTTGTCGCCAACTCAAATTGAGCTTTCTGCCGCACGCGATAATCGGGGTACCCTAATAATTCACCCAATTGAGTATCCTCCTTCTGGCTAAAGCTCTCTCCCACCAACTTCTTAGTCTCTAATCTCAGATTAGAAGTAGCTTGATCTGGAGCATCCAGTTTCCAGATGCGGCCATAATCTTTGGTCCCCCAGCCATTGATCCAGTCGCCAAAGTATAAAGCTCCATCAGGACCAAAGTCCATTCCCGTAGCCAGCACCCCATTCATAACCAGGGTCTCGGAATCAAAATCAAATCCAGCTCCGGCGGGCTTCATCTTAAAGGCGTGAATGTTGGAACGGGAGGGGTTACCCACAAACTCCGCAATGAAGAAGTGGTTTTCCCATTGAGGGCCTAAAGCAGTGCCTGGGTTGTACAGCATCCCCGTTGGACCATTGTGATAATTCTTAATCGGAGGGATAAAGTATGCCGCTTGTTGATCATTTCTCGGGACATGCATATTTTCATCCATCCAAACCTTATAACCGTTGTTATCCGGGTCTGTATATTTTCCAAACTGCCAGTTGATCCGCCAGCCTGTATCGGAGCCGTTAGTGATGTATACTAGGCGTTCGCGTTCACCTCGATGGTCACCATCATTATCCTCACTAAAGAGGTTACCGTACTCATCGAAGACAAACTCATGCGTATTCCGCAGGCCCGCCGCGAATACTTCAAAGCCGGTGCCATCGGGCTCACAGCGGACAATCGTGCCTTGATTGGGGTACTTCCAGTGGTTACCTTCTTTATCGATCACATTGGTACCAATATCTCCAGCACCCCAATAAATCCGGCCATCCGGCCCTACAGTCAAGCCAGACATTCCGTGTGCCCCAAATCCAATATGGATATTGTAACCATGACTGATTGACTCCTTTGTATCGGCCATACCGTCGCCGTCTGTATCGGTTGTACGCCACATATCCGGTCCTACACCGATATATACGTCCCCGTTAAACGGCAACACAGCTCCTGCACAATCTGTAATTTCCTCATTGAAATCGCGAATATACAATTGGGAAAAATCGGCTAGACCATCTCCATCTCGGTCCTCTACTCGGAATACCTCTTCTTTCTGTACCGTAAGGTCGCGCCAGTCCACAATGCTATCCTTATTTAAGTCTGGAAACCAACTGTTTTCCTTGCTCTTTTCAGGCGCAAAGGTCTCTCTCAAAAACTTACGGCGATCCTCCACTGTCTGTAAGGAGATAGAAGCCGTCATCCAATCTCTATGTCCTCGAATATCGAATTCCGAGTCCTTTTGTCGATTAGTACGGCTAATGTAAACACGACCTTGTTGATCAATACGGAGTGCGATGGGATCTGCGAGCAATGAATCGGAAGCCCAAAGACTTAGTTCTAGTCCATCGGCAACCTTTGCCGTCGCTTCATCATTAATTTTTTGCGCTAATGCTTGAGCTTCTGGTGGCTCCAGCGTTCTGATCTCTAGCGTTACGGGTTGGGGTTCTTCGCTAGTCTTACACATCGTCAATCCCAATAAAAGACCTATCAGGATGATAGAGTTCCTGCTAATCATTGGTTCAGTTTTGTTTAAAAGTTCATGTTTAAAATTAATCCCTGCCGACCGGCAGGCGGGCTTTCACTAATATGAACG
>CAJXPD010000538.1 GCA_913057785.1 uncultured Lewinella sp.
AGAAGAATTTGGGTTTTGATCGAGAGCAAGTGATTGTGTTGGAAGATGTGTATTCTTTAGGGGAGCGACAAGCAAGTTTCAAAAGGGAACTCAGCAAGCTACCCGAAGTTGAGCATATCTCTTTCAGTAGTTACCTTCCCGTTGATGGCTATCTATTGAATGGGTCTAGTTTTCAGCATCCGGATAGTGCTGCGGGTAGTCAAGAAGTGGAGCTCCGTCGCTGGTTTATTGATGAGGATTACCTTGAGGCCTTGGATATGGAGTTGGTACAAGGACGCAACTTCTCCACAGACTTATCCTTAGATTCCAATGCGATCATCCTGAATGAGCGAGCGGTTGAAATGCTGGGATTTGAAGATCCCATAGGACAAGCACTGGAAATCAATAAGAAATACACGGTGGTTGGGGTCGTCGCGGACTTCCACTTTCGCTCCATGAAGCAGGATGTACTTCCGCTAGCCTTTCATCACGAAACAACACGCCATCCACCTGCCTCAGCCGTGCTCCGATATCAATCGGATAATGTACAGTCGCTCTTAAACAAGATCGAGGATAGCTGGAAGGCCTTTGCACCTAATCAAAGTCTGAGATACCACTTTTTGGACGAGCGATTTGAACGCATGTATGCCGGAGAAAGGCGAACAGGCCTAACATTTGGCATCTTTGCTGGCATAGCCGTCTTTATCGCTTGTCTTGGACTATTCGCCATGACCACCTTCACTGCAGAGCAACGCAAAAAAGAACTCAGTATTCGAAAGATTCTCGGCGCCACCGTCAGAGAACTCTTCCGCCTGCAAACAGAGCGATACCTCAAGATACTAGCCCTAGCTGTACTCATCGGCGCTCCAATCGCCTATCAGTTGATGCGCAACTGGCTGGATGACTTCGCCTATCGCATCAATATCTCTTTTGGCGTTTTTCTCTTGTCCATTGGGCTGACCCTATTCTTTGTCCTGCTGATTATTAGTAGACAAGCGTTGCGGGTAGCCAATGCAAATCCAGTAAATGCCTTGCGGCAGGACTAATCTCAGCTGGCAACCAGCGGTTTCTAAGGGGTGAAAAAGGGTCGAAGTCATGATCCTTTTTCACCTATACAAACTCACTTCGCGATACGTGTCGCTCTCAGCTCAAATCGCTCCGTAAAACTCTTGTCCTCATTTTCTAGCAGTTCTAATTCTGTGATATGATCAGCATCAATTCTTGAGATGGTCGAATTGATTCGCATGTCAAACCCGAGGGAAGGCGGGGTATAAGTAAAGGCTGAATATAAAACGGATTCATTTTTTTTCTTGAAGGTTACGGTAGTATGATTTCCATCAGAGCGAATCCATGTTACCTTGTAATGTTCTTTCGCTTTGTCATAAGCGATATAGGTAATGACAGACCGGAAAGCGGTGCCATTTGAGTAGGTAGAATCTTCATTCCGCAGATAGCCATCACAGCGAATAACTCGATTCCCCAATACCCAGGAGCATTCTCGGAATCCAGATTCCTTCGTAGAATTCCCGTCCGATGCTTCCAAGGTGGCCGCAGTATCCCATTTTCCAATCATCCATGCTAAGGAGGAGATACTGTCTCTGGTAGGGTTCTGTCCGTGCAAGGAAAGGCCGGAGGAGCCACATAAAACAATAAATACAATGACTAATTTTTTCATGGTCTAGGTGATTTCTGTGCCACGAATGGCGAGTGATGTGGTGCGTTACTCCTCCTAATATCTGCATCTAAAGCAGGAAATTCAACTCATCCAGAAGCTGACACCTGATGTGTCATCGGGACTGCACGATATTTTAGAACCTATCTCAAAATTATCCTTCCTGAAACGCTCCTTCGCTCTCAGATTTTGCCCCAGCCTATACCAAGAAACAACAACAGCCAGCAATCTTAACTTGATTACCAGCCGTTATCGTAATTTACAAAAGAGTGAATTTTCCAGCCTGCCTGTCGATTGGCTACGACTTTTACGATTAGGGCTTCCTCAGTTCCCTAGCACTCAGTTTTTCGCCATCCCGGGGCAAATCAAATTGAATCCATTCTTTGTTTAGGTGCACATCTAGTGTATCAAGGCGTCCAGGCCCAAGGTTCTTATAGGCATGTGGCACGTTGGCAGGACCGATAACAAGATCTCCCTCCTTGGCAATGAACTTTTTATGACCTACCGTGAATTCTGCGCTCCCATTCAGTATGTGAAAAATCTCATCATAAGGGTGCACATGTAGGTTAGGGCCTTCGCCAACTTCGTCTACGCTATAGCGAATCACTACCGCCTCAAAGCCGTGGTGATCCCCCTCTACCACTCCCTTGGGTGGGCCTTGGGCCTTTATCCATTCTGATCTCGCG
>CAJXPD010000539.1 GCA_913057785.1 uncultured Lewinella sp.
CCTCACCGGGTGACTAGTCACCCGGTGAGGTCGTACGTTCAATTAGTATTTCCCTTCTCCCACTCATCGTAGGTGAGTATCCGATATCGATCTGCTTTTTCCAAATACATTTTGACTGCAGGAACATGCGCTGCCCCGAATACCACCAATACTCTATCTGGGGTTTTCTTCGCGATTACGCTTTCTATACGATGTGCCATGCGCTCATTTCGCTCTTCCCAAAGGCGGATCAACTCTTTCGTCTTTTTGGAGCGTGACCAGCGGGTTGGTAGTTCCTCAATGACCGTCGTCAAGAAGGATCGGAAGGCTTCGCTATTTAGGTACGCCATAACTTCATCGCCGGGTGCATCGCTCAATTTCTTCTGTTCCTTCTTGTAAATCTTCATCGCCTTGAAGATTTTCAGGTTAAAGATCAGCCGTTTAAAAAGTTTCTTACTGTGCTTCTGAAAGGCAGGATCTTCACCCCTTTCATCAATGCTTTCCAGGTGATGGATGCCCAGTTCCCTAGCCAAAGGAAAGACGATGTGCCCAAATTCTGTGGTGGATTGTCTTTTAGCAACGCGCAAATGGATACTATCTAGGGCGAGATGGGGGATTAGCGCTTGATCGACTTCGTTTGATTTTTCTAGTAATCTTGCCAATTCAAACCAGTGATGATAGGCATTATAAAAGTTATGCTGCGCATAATATACATTGGCCAGCTGAGCGTGCAGGGCAGGGTCTTTTGGCTTAGTTTGTATAGACGCTAATAATTGGTTCTGTAAACTTGGCAAGTCGACTGTTTCCAGTTCTTGTTCCTTTCGTAGGCGAGCAGCGACAGGAAGAATAGCTGACCAAATGTTCTTGAGACTAAGTGTATCCCAGGTGGGAATATTCTCAATGCAAATAATATCGGGAGCAAAATCTTTGATCTGATTTCGGATATCTCCAAACACATCTACCGTATCTGTAAATTGATGGGTAGTACCCAATAAAAGGATAGTTGGTTCTTGTGCAAAGAGCTCTCCATATAGCAGATAAAGAGGCATCAATAGTAGCATCATTTTCTTTTTCATATGAATTGTTTTTAGCAAAAAAATGAGCTAATATTGACGGCAGCAACCGCCTTTGCGTCAATCCTGTATTTGGATGCGCGAAGCAGGGAACGCTTATGATATGAAGGAGAGAAAAGAAGGATTACCATTGCTAAGCTCCGACAAACGCATCCGCATCGACTACAGATGGATGACTCAGTGGAAAGCCATCGTACTGGCCACAGCCTTGATTGTTTGTGTGTATACTATCTATACTTTGGCCTCTCCCTCCCTCTTGAGTTCACAGTTGGAGCAAGAATGGAAATTCGGTTTTATCCTTCGCCATTTCTTCATTGACATCTTTGCAATTGAGCTGATTACCACTACTATACTTTTTCATGCTATCCGATGGTATGCCAACCGGCTCGCTTGGCATCAATTAGAATTAAGCCCTAAGCGTATCGGTCGCTATCTATTGGAGTTCCTACCCTTATTTCTATGCATTTTCTTCCTGATCAATCCCATTACCCAAACCATTCGCTATTGGTGGAATTACTACCCAAATTGGCATGCCGACATCTACTATGCAGAATACTTCTACAGTCTCCCTTTATACCTAAGGTATCTTATACCAATCTTCTTGCTGGGCTACGGGGTTTTAGTCTACAACCTGATCCGTTCTTTCAACTTGCAACAGAGCACGGTACTTGACCAAGTCAAGGAATCCCCAGAGATCTATTTGGAAGCTTATGACGAGAAGGGGGAAAAGCGGCTTCCACTATCCAATATCTGGTGGATTGAGGTGGAGCAAAGGCGCTATTTTGCAGTGGGTAAGCAGGGACGATTTAGACTACGCAAAAAGCTGAATGAACTGGAGCTACAATTGCAAGATCATGGCTTCTTTCGTATCAATCGGGCTGTACTCGTCAATTGGCAAGCTGTAGACAATTGTTCTTTTTGGGAAAATGAAAAGTACATCTTACGCTTACAGGACGGCAAAGAATTCGTGATGCCACGGCAGCGGTGGGTGAGGATCAAAGAGCAGTTGAAACAGGGAATTTGACCATTCAATACAATGATCTCCAATACTATAGCTACTCTACACCAGACAATTTAGCCAAGGCTTCAGAGGTCGTACTTGACAGCACGAATAATCCCGTCTCTTTCATGGCTAGGTACGTTTTTTCTCTACGGGACAGCTAGGCGCTGACATCCGAAGTGGGTTGGTCGAAATTTTGGCAATCTGGAAGTTTTGTATTCTCCAAGAATGGATGGTTCATATATCGTACATAAATGCAC
>CAJXPD010000540.1 GCA_913057785.1 uncultured Lewinella sp.
TTCCATAGAAAAACCACCGCCGCCCATGGCTATGATCTGTCGCTTTATCATATTCGAGACTAATCGTTGAAAATGAAGAAACCATATCCACCCGGATCACGGATGATGATATTGTCTACAATCCCTTCCTTATTAAAATGAGTTATTTCTTCTGCGATCGGAATGTCCAATGCACGAATCTTATCAATGATGATGGGGTTATTTTCCTTGCCGTTGAAATAGGTAAAAGAAGGGTTAAAGAAGAGATGAGGGCACATCAATGGCTTCATCAAACTGATGCCAAAACCTCCTGCATCAGCATAAGTCACCCAGCCCTGCTCCACAGAACCCATACCTTTTTCAAAACCTAATGTCTGCCAAAGGGTAGCCGATGCGTCCATATCCGTTGTCTCTAGACTTAGTCCCATGAAATTACCGGGGATGCCAAAGCAGGGATTTTCCATAGTCACGCCAACGGTAGCTATTTCCCATTCTTGCTCCATTAGGTAGATCCAAACCCCGCTGGGATCACTCAAGACGTAGCCACCATCAATAGGTGTGACTTTAGTTAGCTTTTCCATGGCAGCCACTTCTGCTGCCCAGGATTCCTTGAAGCTTTTTACACCGGCTCGAGCATAGCGATCGGGGTTGATCTCGACCATGGCTTTCCCATCCGTAACGACCACTGGATCGGCTTCGGATAGGACTTCGAACTTCAGTTGTTTGTAAAAGGAAAGGCTGTTTTCAAGATTGTTGGTTGGGGTATGAATAATAGTAGTCATAGATGGTTGGGAGTTTGGCTAGTCTGAGGCTAGCTTCGGGTGAAAAAAGACTCTTATTTCCGATTAACGAATGTAAAGGATTTTTTGTTCCAGCACAAACCATTACATTGGTAGGGCTATACCCCACCATTGCAAGAGATACCTAAAAAATAAAACCATGTTCTTCAACGAAACAATAGAAACCCTTGCCCTTCCGAAGTTGCGACAATTGCAAAATGAGCGCTTGGCCATAATGTTAGCCAGTGTTTATCAGAACGTTCCTTTCTACAAAAAACAGATGGATGAATTGGGGATAAAGCCTGCGGATATCAAAGGCGTAGAGGATCTGCATAAGCTTCCCTTCACCAAAAAGACTGACCTGCGAGACAATTATCCTTACGGCTTATTCGCTGTGCCCGAGACGGATATTCGTCGCATTCATGCCTCTAGCGGTACTACGGGAAAGCCAACTGTGGTCGGGTACAATGAGGAGGACTTGAATACTTTTGATGAGGTGGTGGCCAGGTCTTTGGTTTGTGCTGGGGCGCGGCCAGGTATGAAGTTACATAATGCCTATGGATATGGCTTGTTTACTGGTGGGCTGGGGATGCATGGCGGTGCTACGAAGTTAGGGATGGCAGTCATACCGGTTTCGGGCGGTATGACGGATCGGCAGCTGATGATCTTACAGGACTTTAAGCCGGAAGTAATGTGTTGTACGCCCTCCTATGCGCAGACGCTGGCAGAGGAATGTGAAAAGCGAGGCATTGATACGGGAGAACTAGCTGTGAAGTATGCAGTCTTAGGAGCTGAACCTTGGACTGAGGCGATAAGGCAGCAGGTGGAGGCGGGCTTGCATGTAAATGCTACGAATATCTATGGTTTGAGTGAGATCATCGGCCCTGGGGTGTCTCAGGAGGATTATGAGGAGAAGGGCACCGGTAGTTATATTTGGGAAGACCATTTTTACCCAGAAGTGGTGGATCGAGATACGGGAGAGCCATTACCTCATGGGCAAGAAGGAGTCTTGGTTTTTACTACGATCAGCAAGCAGGCGATGCCTTTGGTACGGTATTGGACCAATGATGTATGCAGCATATACTACGATTCGGATGCTAAACGGACGCACATCAAGATGAGTGCCATCAGAGGGCGGAGTGATGATATGTTGATTATCCGTGGGGTTAACTTTTTCCCTACTCAGATTGAAGCTATCCTACCTCAATTTGATCAGCTATCACCAGCCTATCAACTCCTGGTGTCGCGCAAGGGGAACCTGGACGAGGTGCATTTACGCATAGAATGGGAGAAAGGCTACGGCGCCAGTATCAAGGCGGGAGATGCGCAGTCTTATCAAGAAGCAAAAGAGCGGGCAGCCAAAGCTTTGGCTAGCAAAATACACAGCACCTTAGGTCTTAGAATCGGGGTGACGGTGGAAGAGCATGATTCTATCCCCCGGTCTGCTGGGGGGAAATTGTCCCGTCTTGTGGATCAGCGGTAGCTTTTGAGACACTTCCGAAGTCTTTCCGAGCTGCCACACTTCCGAAGTCTCGAAGACTTCGGAAGTGT
>CAJXPD010000541.1 GCA_913057785.1 uncultured Lewinella sp.
GTGATCCGTCAATATCTTAGTGACTAATTCCTCTTGTTCGGTATTGAGTTCAACTCGATTGGAAGATACGCGATCGATTTCATCGGCCAATTCGAAATACTTGTAATCGCGATCTTTTTCCAGGTATTGAAAGGACTGGTAGCCCTTGTAGTTCTTTTTCAGACTCATGTTAGGTTTTAAATGGATGTGAGGTCAATTTACAATTATAGGGAGCCTTGGCCAAAAAAGGCAGTGATGGATATCGGAGTAGCGCAAAAGAAACACAGGAAGCGGGTAAAGAAAATTAAGAGGAGATCAATTCCAATCTTATCTATCGATACTTAGTATCAATTCCAGCCTCTGCCATGACCTGCAGCTAAATATAGTCAATTTTGTATATTCGTCATTATTGATTTAGAGAACCAGTTGGATATTCCTGCATGGATCATGAAAAGGAAAACAGGAAAGGGATAGGCCCTTTACAATCAACACAGAAACAAGATTCCTCAAAGGGTAGGTCCTGGTTTTTAGGTATTGGGATTGATACTTACCAGCATTTCCCAAATCTCAATAACGCCCAAAAGGACCTAAGAGACATCCGAGATTTATTGCTTAATCGATATGATATCGATACCAAGCATACCATCTGTCTTTTCGATGCAGATGCCAGTCGAGACAAGATTATTGAAACCTTCGATCAACTGGCTCAAGAACTTGCGTCAGAGGACAAGATCATAATCTATTATTCTGGTCATGGATTTCTGAACTCAAGTACAGAATTAGCGTACTGGGTCCCACCGGAAGCAGAGAAAGGCAAGATCTCTCAATTCGTCCCAAATTCCACTATCAGAGACTATATTCGGGCTTTTAGATGTCGTCACATTTTACTAATATCAGATTCCTGTTTTTCAGGTGCCCTCTTCATCAGAGGGGTTAATCGGGGTGAGGCAGTCGCCGAAGACCTGGAGAAACGGCAGTCACGCTGGGGCTTGACCTCGGGTCGGCATGATCAAGAGGTGTACGATGGTGCACCCGGCAAGAATAGTCCCTTCTGCGCCAGTATTTTGAAAGCGCTGAAGTTAAATGAACGAAGTTTCATGGCGGTTGGCGAACTTGTCTACCTAGTAATAGAATCTACCCGAGCCAACTATCATCAGCTGCCGGAAGGCAATCCCTTGTTTGGAGTAGGTCACGATGGCGGGCAATATATCTTCCGAAAGCATGATGCTGAGGATCTGTTATGGGAGAAAGCAAAACAGGAAAATTCAATTGCTAACTACCAACATTACCTACAGCTTTATCCGACGGGTAGAAAGGCTAATGAAGCCCAAATCAAGATCAAGGAACTGGAAGTCGAGGGGGGAAAAGTCGTTCCCAACGACGTGGAATTAGCTAGAAATACTCCTGTCAAAAGTTTAGGCAGCTCAGCCATCTCCACGGGTACAGGGGCGTTTCAAGATGACAAAACCTCAGGTGATACCGAATCAACTTTCTGGGGCACGATCAAGTGGCTGCAAAAGCTACCTATGCGTACTTTACTACTTGTAGTCCTCCTCTTCCTTATCAGTCTTCTGGCTATTTCATATCTGTCTGACAAATCAACATCTCCCATTTCAGAACTGAATTTAAATGGAGAGACTCAGCCAAAAACGCTAAGTCTCTTGGAAAATGGCAAGGATGTTTTACAGGGGTATGATCAGTTTGCCTTTGCCCCTGGGGCTACAGAGGTAAAGCTAAGCGACAATAATCAAGCTTTTTTAAAGGCAGTGGTTAGAAAACTGAATGAAGACGTGTCCATAAATTTAGGTGTAACTGGGCTATATAAGGAAAGTGAAGAGCAAAAGGAGTCTTTAGGCTTTTTTGAGAATTTGGGAATAGCAAGAGCAGTTCATATCCAGCACCTACTTAGCGAAAGAGGAATTCCCATTGAAAGAATAAAACTTGATTATGGACTACAAGAAGACTATACAGGGGAAGAGACCCTAATTTTCGAACTATTCCGTCCGGTGTTGGTAGAAGGCCTGCATTTTAGGTTCACTAGTATGGTATTTTCTGACAACAATTTCCGCCAAGGATCTTCGGATTTCCTGCCTAAAAGTACATTTCTTTCGTATGTCGATTCTTTAAAGGTTTATTTCAGTACAAACCCCGATGCCAGCCTTACCATTGTAGGGCATACCGATAACTTAGGAAATCCTCAAGACAATTATGAAT
>CAJXPD010000542.1 GCA_913057785.1 uncultured Lewinella sp.
AGAAAGTCAGCAAAGAACGCTTGGCAAAACAAAACTCGATCCCTCAAACAGTGTTTTGCCGGGCATCTCGCATCGGGTTATATTCAATTTGCTAGTCAATCTGCCCATGCAGTTTGTGAGAGGAGCATTTAGTCTGATGGGTATGGTACCTTCTACCGACCAAGTGGCACAACATGCTCAATTCGATGAGAATAAACTAATCTTAATTCTGGGCCTTAAAAGCCGTAGGCGTCATACCTACTTCCTTCTTGAAGAACTTAAAGAAGGTTGATCTCGATTTAAAACCACATTCATAGGCAATTCCCTCTATACTGAGGTGGCTGGCTTTGGGGTCTAGTAGTAACTCTTTGGCCTGTTCAATCCGAAATCGATTCACGAGATTATAGAAGGAAGTGTTCATCCGCCGATTCAGAGTCTCAGATACTTTTTGGGAAGATTCGCCGATTTCATCCGCTAATTTCATCAGTGTGAGATGTTCGTCGAGGTATAATTCTTCTTCCTTGACGGATTGAATAATAGCCTGCTCAATACGTTGCATCTCAGCATCAGATAAAGAGGATTTGGCGTACTTATTAGATGGGGCAATGGGAGGGGCAGCCTTCTGTTGTAGAAACCATTCGACTTGCTTCAAATAGCGATAGCCATAATAAACGGTAAAAATGGTCAAGGTAAAACTTACCCAACGAAACACATACTGTCGGTCGAAAAGCTTAAAGGTACTCCCTAGGGTAATCAGTAGGAAGATGATCAGAAACAGTAGACCAATGAAGGTGGCTAGGCGCTTAATCCAGGATAGATCTACGCCCTCCAAGTTGGCGTAGTAGCCTGGTAGTGCTTTTTCATAATCTCGCAAGGCCAACACACTTAATACCACATAAAAGGCACCCGAAATGGCGATGGGGATCCCATTGAAGCCCGCCAGGATAGAGGGAACTTGATCTGGAAAAACCAGGAATCCATCCCTGAGTTTGAGCCCTATTGGTTCCGTGAAATAGAATACGAGCAAGTAAATAGCATAGAGGCTATATGGTAAAACGTGTAGAAAAATGGCTACAGCTGAGGAGCGTTTAAACCCCATCAATTCTCTTAGGTTAAGATAAAAAACTGGCATATGCAACATGGCCAAGGGGAATCCCAATAGAGCAAACAAGCTGTCTGAAGCTACCCATCCATTCAAGACTATTACGTAGTAGATTTGATGCAATGAGACCAAGCCCAACCAGAATAGTATCCAACTTCCCCGAAAGGGATAACCACTTCTCCCAATGAAAATCATCAGTAAGACGCCGATTAATATACCAGCAATCGTAAAGCCATTAAACAATGATGAGATCAAATCTTGCACTACTACTTAGTTTGACTCAAATCTACAATCCTAGGGCCAGTCTTGATCAATTTATGTCGTTTTTCTAGTCTGTCTGGATCGGTAGAGACACACGCACTAGCCTCAGTGGTTTCTTTTGTAGCATGAAAAAATCACTACTACTTCTATTCCTTGCTGTCGGAGCGCTGAGCATGTTAATCATGGCCATGCAGTACTATCTATCTATCGACGCTGGCATTTTAAGAACCAAACCTGCCAGTCGTTCTGCACTTTATCTATTCTTCTTTTACATCCATGTCTCGGGTGGGCTGGTGGGTATGCTAATCGGACCCTTCCAATTCATCTCTAGCTGGAGAAAAAAGTATCCACAACTCCACCGCTGGCTGGGTACTGCCTATTTTGCCGGCATCTTTAGCAGTGGCTTGGCAGGGTTATGTATTGCCCCTTTTGCGATGGGTGGCGCCGTGTCCCAGACGGGGTTCTTTATTCTTGGACTAGTTTGGCTATACGTCACGGGTATGGGGCTCCGGTCACTGCTAAATGGACAGTTTCAAGCGCATGGACAATGGATGATCCGCAGCTATGCCCTGACCTTCGCCACAATCCCTCAGCGTACCTTGCTATTGTTTGCGCTGTTCACCCCAGTTCCCTTCCTGGATCTTTATCGCTTATCAGCCTGGCTACCTTGGATATTGCAACTGATCCTAGCTCAATGGATCATTAACATTCAGCGTCACAAGCAGCCGAAGTTGGACCTAGCCATGTCTTAGGAAAGCTTCGGATGTGGGTTGGTCGAAATTTCGGCAATCTGGAAGTTCTGTATTCTCCAAAAATGGATGGTTCAT
>CAJXPD010000543.1 GCA_913057785.1 uncultured Lewinella sp.
ATTTCTAGTAATGATACTTGATTATTTTCATAGCGCCAAATCCCACATTTTATCCGAATCCTGCTTAAGACATTGGCAGGCAAAACTTCAATAAGGTCCACACTGCCTAATGAGCATTCACGCTGCAGATTAATCAGGCGGCATTAGATCTCAAGGACCAAATTATTAATTCAGTATCTTACGACCTTCATTGTATAGTTGGTCCGAAAAATGCTTATACCTCATGTTCCAATACACCCAGATTGTCCTCCAGCAATTAGAAAAAGTCATTAACGATCAAGTCTCATCTCTCAACCAAGCCGCCCAATGGATGGCTGAGTCTATTATCGAGGACCGCATCATTCACACCTTTGGTACGGGCCATTCTCACATGATTGGTCTGGAGCTGTTCACCCGAGCAGGAGGCTTGGCTAATGTCAATGCCATGCTGGATTCTACAGTGCTCTCTGTGGAAGGGGCTAGGAGAGGGGCTGCGGTAGAGCGAGTGCCTGGATTAGCCCAAGTAGTATGGGATACCTATGAGATTGCAAGGGAGGATTTGATGATTGTGATCTCGAATTCTGGTCGCAACGCCATGCCTGTTGAAATGGCCAGCTTAGCTAAAGCGCATGGGATGCGGACGATTGGTATTACTTCACTCACTCAGTCACAGGCTTATCCCTCCCGCCACCCAAGCGGTAAAAAGTTGTATGAGATCGTGGACCTGGTGATTGACAATGGGGTGCCGTCGGGAGATGTCACTATGGATATAGCCGGTTATCGAACCGGGCCATTTTCTACCGTCTCTGGGGTAGTGCTGATGAATACCATGATGACAGAAGCCTGTAAAATTGCTTCGGAGGAAGGTGTGAAGTTGCCTTTATATCACAGCCAGAACATTGACGGATATAGCAATGAAGAGCTTTATCAAAAATATGAAGATCGGATCAAGCATTTATAGTGCTTAATGGAACCAATTTTCGATATAGGTAGTTGAAGCAATCAAAGTCTTTGGAAGAATTTACCTGGATGTAATCATATGGACCGTTTTCCCACCCTATACACCACTCGCTTGATCCTCCGTAAGATCACCATCGATGATATACCAGCATTGCTCAAATACGCGAACAACCCAAAGATTGCTGATCGAATTGTAAACATTCCTTACCCCTACGAGGAGCCTACGGCCGTTTTTCGAATTAGTTATGTTCACCAAGGTTTTAAGCAAAAGTCTCGCTTTGTTTTTTCGATAGTTTCCAAAGCAGAGCCAAGCTTAATTGGGGAAATCAGTCTACACCTAAATAACACACAAGATGGTGCTGAACTAGGGTATTGGTTAGGGGAGCCTTTTTGGAATCAAGGACTCATCAAGGAGGCGATTGCAAGGGTAACCCAATTTGGTTTTCGAGAACTAAATCTAAAGTCCATATCCGCCTCTTGTGATGCGGATAATATCGCTTCCCATAAGGTGTTGGAATATAATGCCTTTAAGCAGACTCCTTCACACGGGAAGACGTTGATCTACCATATTGAAAAACAACTGAATTAGCATAAGATGACATTTTCTGAACAACTGGCCGATGATATCCGCCGCCTTCATTTTGGGAAAAGCTGGGTAGCAACGGATTTAAAAACGGAATTAGCCGACGTGACTTGGGAAGAGGCTTTAACAAAAGTATCATCTCTGAATACGATCCTGGCCCTTACTTATCACATGCATTACTACTTTGCCGGAGTCTTGCAGGTGATGAACGGAGGTGATTTGACCATTAGAGACAAGTTTAGCTTTGATCATCCGACTATCAATTCTAAGGAAGAGTGGGAAAAGTTTCTTGACCTGGTTTGGGAAACAGCTGAAACCTTCGCCAAGGAAACAGAACAAATGGATGTTGAACGGCTGGAATCGCTTATGACTGAAGAAAAATATGGCAATTGGTTTCGGAACGTTTTGGTCATACTAGAGCATGCTCAGTATCATTTGGGGCAGATTGTCTTGATAAAGAAGCTGATTAGAGCCGGACAAAAATAACGGTAGGCTTAAACACAAGTTAAAGTACTAGGACCAGTAGATTTAGGCGCAATAAATGCTTATATTATAAGGTGAAAACTAAATATAAAGCTTATGAAAAAAGGACTACTATTGATTTTTAGTCTACTATTCCTTGCCTTTTACGCACCTTTTGAGGCTGA
>CAJXPD010000544.1 GCA_913057785.1 uncultured Lewinella sp.
CGCCAAACCTTGATCGGCATAGTCCAGCGCCTCCTGGTACTTCTTCATGTGCAGCTTAATATCCGCCAACAAACCGAAGTAGACCGCTTCTGCCGGATTCAATCGAATGGCATTTTCCATCTGTTGAATCGCTTCCTCATACCGATCCATTAGGTATAGTACGCGAGCATGCTGGAAGATCAAACGGTCATCATCAGGACTTAAAGAAAGCGCCTGTTTAATGGTTTCTAAGGCCGCTTCATTCTTATCTAGTTTAATCTGGCAACGAGCCAGTAAGCCCAGGGCTTCAATACTGTTCGGATCCTGTCCGAGCAGCTGATAAAGTTCCTTTTCTGCCTCTTCGTAGCGATTCTGGCGGAAAAAGAAAACGGCCTTTAATATCTGGGCTTCGGACATGGTTATTTTTTGATTTTAAGGTAGGAAAGAATATCATCATAGAGCCCCGATTCATTTGCATAAAGGGCATAATTCCTAGCCGTATTAAACCATTCTCGGGTAGTCGGCTTATGTATTTTACTGGCCTTCAATAAATCTTTAGTCTGAATAGGCTCCGGCACCCCTGAGCTAAAAGCCGCTTTGAGTTTATCCTCCACACAGATATCCACTACAGCCTGTAAATCCGCACCGGAAAATCCCTCTGTTTTTTTGGCTACCGCCCTTAGATCGAGCTTTCCTAAGGGCTTTCCGGCGAGCATGATCTGTAAGATCGCTTCACGCCCAGCCTGATCAGGTGGTTCTACAAAAATGATTCGGTCAAAGCGGCCAGGGCGTCGGAAAGCAGGGTCCATATGCCAAGGGGCATTGGTGGCTCCGATGATCAACAAGCCATCATTATTAGCTTTCACCCCATCCAGTTCCGAAAGGAATTGATTAATCAACTGGCGCCCAGCAGACTGGCGCATATCCGAACGACTTGCCCCCAAGGCGTCTACCTCATCAAAGAATAACACACAGGGTGTTTGACTTCTAGCTCGTTCGAATACCTCATGAAGATTCTTTTCACTACTCCCAATCCACATTTCCAGCACATCGCTAATCCCTACACTGATAAAGGATGCATCAATCTCACCAGCAGTTGCACGAGCTAGGTGTGTTTTGCCACAACCCGGAGGGCCATACAACAAAATACCTCCCCCTATCTTCTTCCCATACGCAGCGTACAACTCTTGATGTTGCAGCGGTTTTATGATTTTCAGATCAATCTCCTCCTTCACTCGATTCATACCACCGACATGATTAAAATTGATGGTAGGTCGAATACTTTCCATCGCATCCTCATCGTAGAGGTCTTCTTCTCCACCTTCCCCTTGATCAAAGTGATAGGATCGAAATTGTTGATCCAGTTCTTCATCTCGTAAAGCAGGATTAAACCCGACTAGTTCCCGGTATACCTCTCCGGCTTCCTTGGTACTGCCTGAGCGCAGCAGTGCTTTGCAATACATAACTTGCAAGGCTTCATCAGAATTACCGGGAATGATTTCTTCTAGGATGACAATAGTTGTTTTGTACTGTTCTTTCTGGAAGTATACTTTGGCCAGCCCCACTTTTGCCTTGGTCTGCTGTGGGTCCTGAGATAAGATCTTCTTGAATTCCTTTTCCGCTTCGTCGTATTGCAACAAGTTCAACAGGGATTGAGCAAGGTGGAGTCTCAATGGTAGATTAGTCGGGGAATGTTCAAGGGCTTCTCTGAGCGCTTTAATGCTTTCGTTCTCCATGCAAATCTTTTGAAAATAGGCAAATTAACCTATGGTTAAAGTTCGTACTTTTTTTTGAGAAAATCTGTGGGACTTAGGCAAGGCCTTGAGGGACTAATGATTCATACCTGCCGTTGGTTTTCTATATAACGTATAGAATGCAGTTTCAGCCTCATGTTCGCAACATTTTCTTCCAAATCGGCTATAATAATTGTACAGCAGTGAAAGATTTTGGTTCCTTTTATCGAAGGCCCATCTAATTTGTGAAACATGTTTACGCCCAATGAACCCCAGATGCTCAGTCGATACTTGTTGAAGGTAAAGATTGGGACTAGGGAAAACCGACTTTATGCTTCTGCTATCAAAAGAGGAGGGTTCGAGCTCAACCCCTTCGAGGCGCAGCTCTTTCGGCATATGCTTTTATCCCCTATTTAT
>CAJXPD010000545.1 GCA_913057785.1 uncultured Lewinella sp.
TTTCTGTTTTCCAATATCGGTATCTATTCACCGAAATTCAAACTCATTCACAATCAGGATCTCTTTTGCCATACGGGCAGCATGATCGCATACGCTGTGTTGTAGGCAGTACAATTTCTAATCTTTGTTATTCTTAATACTTTCCTTATTATCAAAGTTCAGCGAAAAGTGTTGCTTCATATATTCTAGTACATATTTAATAATGAACTCAGCAAATGAAGTATTTTCTATGACAGTGGCTTTAAAATAATTGTTCAAATTCTGCAACTTTGGACTTTGATATATATCTAGTCTCATATCCATTTTTTCAAGGGTATGTCCTTCTCCAATTATAATTTTAGGTCCCGTCAGGATTAATTTAGGAGTAGTTGCTCCAGCAAATTTTCGTTCTCCTAGATATTTTGAAAAGTATTTTGTCGAGGGAAATATACAAAATGTTCGTTCTGGGGGTATTCCTGGTAATTCATCTCCGAAAAAAATAATGTTGAAGCTCGTGTCATTGTTCGAAACTCTATCTTCATTGATTTCAATATCAATAGCTTGGTTTTTCATCTCTTGTTTCAGTGCAGAAATCAGTGCCGATTTAATAGAATTCCATGTAAAACTTTCACTGTTTCCTGCTTTAAAATTAATCTGTAATTTCATTCAACAATATTAGAGATTCATTAAGTTTTCAATCTTCAGAAGGATTCTATAGCCAGTAAACCATCAAAGCTCATATTGTGATCTCCTTCAATATCAATCTTAAGTCATTTGTCACTTCACTATTGCCTACAACGGTTCGTGGAGGCGACGTACGGCCGTTTATTTGTTTTCCAATATCGTTTGTTATTTACCGTAAATCAACTCTATTTGCTAATCATTCTGTTTTTCATAGACCGGCCGTATGTAAGCGCTCCACTGTGTTAGCGGATGTACCCAAAGGCATTAATTGTCCATTCAACTTGATTTCAAAATAATTATTCCTAGTCCACATACAGGTATTTATTCACCGATATATTAACTCATCTAGATATCAATCTGTCTCAACCAATCTATACTTATCCATACTTCGGTTTCTATTCGCCGATATATCAACTCATCCACATATCAATCTGTCTTAACTAATCTAAACTTATTCACACTTCGGGATCTATTCACCGATATATCATCTCTTCAATTATCTATCAATCCGAAGTATCTATTTTTCAAGTACTGCTCTACCCCAGCATACTATATCCGCTAACGTCCCGTGTATGTGGCGTGGCGGGCTTTTGCCCGACATGAACACATACACGTTGTTAGCTACCGCTTTCTTTTTTATTTATCGTTTTGAAAATTTTATCTCCAAATTGTCTTTCAAAATTTACTTTAAATCCAACTTGTCTCGCTTCATTTCCTGTTTCTTTTCTTAAATTCATTTTCTCTAATCCGTGCAATTCATCCCATACTATATTTATTGGCATATATTGAACATTTCTTAATCCAACATCAACATAAGGATATTCTCCTCCCGCAAAATTCTTATTTATTCGCCATTCTCCTGCAACTCTTTTTATCAGTACTTCGCCAACATAACATACAAGATTGTCGTAGATATTTTCCATTGCTCTATCTATTCCATATGTTTCTGTCTTTTCAGAAATCAAATCAAGACTTTTATAACTTCTATCTAATTTATTTAGCGGAATTTCTAACTCCTTTCCAAGTCTCTCAATCAAGTCTTCGATGTTATTAATTAATTCGTTTTTTAATTTTGAGTAATATCTCCAATGGTCTACTGAACTACCTCGACTATTTGCATAATCTTCTTTTACTCTTTTATTCCACCTAACAAATCTGAAAAAATATTCTCTTGGATAAATGTCTCCCCTTCCTCCTCTATAACTTTCATTTTCATCAAATACGTACAAAAAATTTCCGTCATTCAATTCATATACTAAATCTCTTTTGACGTAGCCACTTGCATAGGTTTCTTCAAAGAATTTCGTGTATTCTTCGTGTAATTTTCCTTTCTCTTTGATTATCTCTTTAACCTCTTTTTTGAGTAATCGTTTTTTATTTATCGTTTTCCTCGATGGCATTTTTTCTTTTTTAGTGGTAGCTAACGGTCTGGGTATGCGACGTGCTACCCTTTT
>CAJXPD010000546.1 GCA_913057785.1 uncultured Lewinella sp.
TCTAAGAAAGGTATCTGTTCACATAGATGATGTCCATCAAGCCCAAAATCTGTCCTTCAAATAATTGATCTGTTTACCTAAATCGAGATCTTATTCTTGAATGGCTACCCCTATCCGATTATGGCTGCCAACGGCTTGTGTATGAGCCGTTTTTAATGGCTTATACACATTGTTATGCCAAGTTTATTTTTCATCCAAAACCTGAATCAGCTTTTTGATTTCTTCTAAAGCTGGATCATTTCCTGAGAAGTAGTCTTCAGATGATAATGAAACTGGCATATGTGGAGCAATCCATTTTCGCTGATCCTCAGCTCTAGACGTTTGGTGAAACTGTGTGGATATAATCGCCATGAGGCCAGAATTTGGCAAGCGCACCCAGCCAGCTTCTCCGATGTGGTTGGGACGAGATCCACTTGGCTCTCCTACAATAATCGGGTTAGCGTATTCAGTTAGTTTTGTCAGTAAATTCTGCGCAGCTGAAAAAGTTTCTCTTCCAGCCAACACAAATACCCTCCCGTTTGGCGTCATGGTGACAAACTTACGAACAGCTTGATGCATGGTAGGTAACAATGAGCCATTTCCACCCTGATTGTGTCGGAGGTCCAAAATCAAACTCTTGACCTTATTCTCTTGAGACAGAGTGTACCATTCTTCACAGAAGAGTTCAAGAGACTGATCTTCTTTTTCTGCCACGGCATTAAACTGGACGTAAATCGCTTGATGCACGGGTAAAAGGGTTGACCAATATACTTCGTCCATCCTTGACAGAAACAACGGTTGTTGATCCCCTCTCAGCTTTGGAAGTTTAGGGAAGCCTGTAAAGTTCCATGCCTCCGGAGCAATCTCCAGTTCCACAGTGTTTCCAATACTATCTTTCAAACTCAAATTAACCTTATCAGCATTATCAATAACTCCTAAGCCCTTCAAAACATCCGGTAGCGTTATATAATAGGGGCCAAGCCACAAGGTCTGCATGTCGTTATCTCTGCTATTAACCTCATTGCTTCTCAATAAGACCTCTTCAATGGTCATGCCGCCAATAGATTCTACTTCATAGCCTATCCATTCGTTGTAGTCATCATTTGCATCAACTATAATCATGCCGTCACTGAATTGGTATAACTGTATTGGAAGCTTTTTGAGCGCACCGATAGTGGGTGTCGTGGGAATGATAAAGTTGTGACCATTGCCAAGGTTGCCAACTATTTTCATAATCTCCACGATAAGCTCTTCATCTGTAAGCGATGAAATGCTGGCTTTGACTTGGGCGACAGACTCTGTGAATTTGGTTCTGTCGGTACCCATGTTGAAAGTGTAATTAATTTGTTCAACCCTCCTTTCAAAATACGATAGGTCGGCCTCCCAAGCCTCGGTCCTCGACATATTTTCTCGGCTCGACACCCCAAACAATTCGAGAAACACTTTATCTCCACTAAAGGCCTCAAATTCAGGGCTTCCCAACAGGAATGGCTTTTCATCATAACGTGCCGCGAATGCTATTTTGAGCCATACTATGGTATTATCCTTATCCCCTAATTTGGCATAGGCCTGAGCTATTTTGACCATGACATCATTTAAAGGATCGGAATTTACTTGGGTCCCCAATAATGACGGACCACCCAAATCCAAGCAATTGCTGAAATGGTCAATAGCTTCTTGGTAGTTGCCTGTTTCATACATGGAAATCCCCATTAGGTAGTACAGGTCAGGGTCCTTCTGATATTGCTCAAGTATGTCTTTTAAAACGACCTTGGATTCTTCCCATTGACCAGAATTGTATAGTTCGATGGCCTCTAACCTTTGTTGGAAGTAGGTTGACGGTGATTTTATGCGTTGACTTATGTCTTGCGCCAACAGTTGTTGAGCAAAAAAAACGAATAGTAGTATTGTACATGAGGCCTGTCTAAAAAGCATGTTTAATTATTTGTTGATCACCATTACAGCAAAATATACGAAGGTGATTGTAGATGCATGTGATCTTTTCAAGTTTATTTGGCATAACGGTCTGGGTATGCGCCCGTGACGCCTTTTT
>CAJXPD010000547.1 GCA_913057785.1 uncultured Lewinella sp.
CAAACTAAGTCGGTTACTACACTGGCCCTGCAAAGAAGTGGTGCCCAAGATGCTGAAAAGCGAGCTAATCAGAAGGCATAGAACCACTAGATAGCTTGTTTGGTTTTTCATGTTTGCTGTTTATAATACTTGGTATGGTAGAAACTACTTAAGTAGTAGTGAATAAGTCCTACTTAAAACTCCAATTCTATTCCGGTCAATTCCAAGGTGTCTTCTGCTTCCTCTTCTTCCTCATCACCATAGTCATCATAATCATCGTCACCTAAACCACCTTTAGCTTGAACCTCTTTTTCTATTGCCTTGAAGTCAATGGATTTTTTCTTCATATTTTCCGGTTCTTCTCCCGGAGAGAAGGTAAGTCCGGTTAATTCTTCAATCATTGCCACGGGAACTTGGCTGGCAGGCATTTTTTTGAATTGGCTGAAGAATGTCTCCGTCTCTTCCTCGAAATCATCCTCTCCCAATCCTCCTTTCGAAGAAACATCCTTAACAATGCCATTATCCTTTAAAACATCCTCCTGTCCCATCACAAAAGCTACGCGATATAGTTTGCCAAACTTAGAGGTATAGTAAATGACTTTCCAGAATATGGTTGGAATTTGCACCTCCTGCTCATCTACCTTGGTCACAAACACCGGGTCTTCCTCTAATAGTACCGGCCCCGTAAACATCGAGATACGCTTGACCAAGCGTTCATCTCCTTCCAGTCCCTTTTTTTCCACCTTCTCCTTCCAGATTTTATCAATAATGTAGCTTTCCAAACTTCTCCACCATCTTTGGTTCAATTTAGCCGCTTGAGGAACCGCATTGGTATAATAAAAGGTCGACTTCGCTCCAACCTTGGCCTCTTCCAAATCTTTTCCCCATTGTACATCCTCACGTTTAGTCATATGGCCTTTATCAAAATCACTTTTATCCGCCTGATACAGCTTGAGGGCCCATTGATGATCCCTCTTTATTCTAGGATCAAGCCGCCAGTAGTTCCCCACTTTGGCTCTTGTAATAGCTTCTGTCAAAGCATCCCCATGAATATTAGCCGCAGAATAAATCGGGAGTCTCCTTTCCTTGTGCTGTAGGACACTATAATTCTGGTATTTCAAGATATTGTCCTTCCCAAAGGAAGCATCCACTTCAGCGATTTTCCCCTTGAAACGCGAAGGAAGGGTCGGAAGCTTTACTTTCTTGTCTAAGAAATCCTCTTGAAAACCATTGAATTTTTTCAGTTGCTCTAGCTTTTCTTTTTTTGATTTAGCCATGATTACATTTATTTAGGGTATAGGGTTCATTTATTCGTTTCTAATAGCGCCAAGAGCTTTTCCTCCAAGATCTCAGCCAACTGCTGCACCGTGGTCCCTTGCACCGTAAAGGCGGTTTCCTGTACGGGATTCTGCCCTTCTAAAAGACGGCCTTTTACTTCATAGACATCTCCTTTTTTCTCATAAATCCCGCAGATCTTAAATGCGCCAGGAAAAAACTTTTCATTAATGAAGAGATAATTCGCCTGGTCATTTTTACGGAGCCACTTCGTTTGTTCTAATTTGAACCGCCGGTCCAATTCATCGGATAGTTTCAGCGTATCGTAATATTCAGATTGGTGAATAAAGTTGGTTCTGACTAGGGTCGGTTTTGGAGAGGGTAATTCGATCTGTTTGCGAATTTCTTCTTTGGCTAAACCCAGAGAAAAGCTCTGTCCTCCGTCTTGTGGAACGGATAGCACCGGCACTTGATTTCTGCCTGCTCGTTTAGCTAGGTTAGGGACTTCCTGCATCGCATAGCCCAATAACAATTGGACGTCAATTAAAGGGGTTTCATCATCGGACCGCAGCGCTCCACCCTTGATCCCTTTCAATAAACTATACGTCAGTAAGCCTTGCCCTAAAGCATAGTTCTCAAAACTCTCCTTGCCATCTGCGCTACCCGCGAGCACCCACATCCCTGTTCGATCCTTCATCTCCTCTAAGGCTCGCTGTTGGGTGGAACCAAGTGATTTCTCTTTGCCAAAGCTTTTGGTGAATCCACCAGAATGGCA
>CAJXPD010000548.1 GCA_913057785.1 uncultured Lewinella sp.
CGTCAGCTCCGCATAGGACATCATCGGTGCCTACGGTGGTGTTGGAAGGACAGCTGATGCTTGGCTTTTCGGTACCATTGACGGTGACGGTGAAGCTGCAGTTTGCGTCTGCGCCACCACATAGATCTACCTTGACGACTTGTACGGTGGTCGTTCCTACATCGAAGAAAGAACCAGAAGCTGGAGTTGCCGTAGCCCCGGACTCCACTGAAAAGTCTACAATGGCACCACAATCCTCACTGTCATTGTCTACTTCAATATTAGGTGGGCAGGATACAGTTATAGGAGTGAGTACAAACGCTTGGCAGCTTGAGCCACTGACTACCCCTCCAGGAGCAATCCAGTTAGAGTTGTCCGTAAAGAGGGCAAAGTTATACAGATAGCCTGTATAGCCATTTCCACTTACATCGGGAACGGTATTTTACACCAGGGTTGAATCTGGAAGCAATTCCTTCGTTGAACTGATAGTAGGCCAGTAGCCCTTGTTCATTCCCATCTAATTCACAAGCATAATTGTTCTGAATTTCGTCCGCACAAAGCGCTCGGCTCCAAATCCTAACTTCGTCGATCTTGCCTGTGAAATGCTCTGTGACGGGATCGAGCCCAGGCACCCCTTGCGCTCCAATCCGTATTGTGTTAACGAAGTCTTCTACTGTATTCAGAATATCCGCAGTTCCAGAGGCTTCTAGTTGGCCATCCACATACAGTGCTAGATCACTACCGTTTCTGGTCGTCACTGCTACATGATGCCAATTTCCATCTCGTACATTGGTTGTGCCACTAATTGCGTCAAACCTGAAGGTGGAATAGTCAAAATTCCCATAACGAAGGGTTCCATTGGGTTGTGTTCCGAACAATATTTGTTGGCGTCTCCCATCACGATTGCCGAGCCAGGCTACGATATTTTCATATTGAGTGCCTCCTTCCTCTTTAAACCAAGCTTCGATGGTAAAGTTATTGTCCCCTGGCCCGATGCCATTTACTTGTACAACATCATTTTGACCATCAAAATCGAGGGCAGCAGCAGGTATGGGAGGCGTCTCTACTTGCAACCTGATTCGACCCCCGCCTCTACTTTCCCTCCAGATTTTTCCCGGGGAAAGTGCTGGTAAGGATATTGGATTGGTAGGGACTTGGCCAAAGTAAATGTCAAAGACATCACCAATATTCGGCTCAAAACCGTTGTCCAGACTTACTGCTAATGTGGATGATGAGAAAACTGCTGCTGTCTTACTATTTGAAAACAGTGGATAATCCACCGACGCAGTCCCAGAAGCCGATAGAACCCATTCCACTGAGCTTCCTGCTACAGAAGTAAAGTTACCTTGAAGATTAAAGAAATCGGAAGCAGGAGTTCTTCGCAACTTTATTTGACCCGCATTGGTTACCGTTGCCCCATTAATAATAGCCACTCGGCCATTTGTCCATACACCACCTGCCTGATTATTAAATTCGCTATAGATGGTTACACTACCTTCGTTATCCATTGTACCTGCGTTATTCAGTGTACTAGTAGAGCCAAATGCCAACTGTAAGAACCCTTCATCAGCAATCTTGATCATTGCTCCTGTCTCATTATTAAGAATAGCATTCGACCAAAGGTAAATAAACCCCTTGCCAACGTTGGTTTTTAGGGCACCTCCGGCCTTGTTATTAAAGGTGGAGTAGATTGACATAACATTACCAGGAAAATCGGGGTTACCCCTTACTTGAATCGTACCGAAATTATCCCAATCAGCATACATAGAGAATCCTTTATTGACATTAACTGTGCCATAATTGGTTTTTGGAATAGCACCAATAGTTGGCTCGAAAATCTGGTGATTTAATTCGACAGTGGCGTCAGCCGGTATTGGATTAGGAGGGATACCATTGGCATCCCAGCTGGAAGCTGCATTCCAGAAGCCATTCCGTATGGTACTATAAGTGGTCTGGGCAATGAGTACTTGCCCGACAGCCAGATATAACACCAGAAAAAAGAGTCTTTTTGTTTGAGTCATTTT